>JALRGZ010000097.1 GCA_023253295.1 Flavobacterium sp. | reverse complement strand
TATGATATGCTCAACGAACTCAGAATCCCATCCTTGGTTCAGCACCATCTCACGCAGTTGCGTAGGGGTGTAGTGCATGACTTGAAAGACGTAGGGTGCATCCTGAATGTCTACGGTGTACGCAGGAAAGAAAATGTCCTCATCAGGAGCTAGAGCGCGAATGCTTGGACGGTTTTCCATACCTTGCGATGCCGGAATCGAGGTCTCCCCAGATGTTCTCAACTCCGATAGCATTGTCCGTGCTTTTCGTTTCCCAACCCCAAACTGCCCCGTGATGAGGTCAATAAATTGGTCTTTTCCAGTCATTATTGGCCACAATATCCAACATCATTAATCGGTTTTTATAAATGGCATTTCCTTTAATGTCGATGTCGATGTAAGGAACAATTGAATCGTTATATTTTTCAGAAACAACCTTATTCTTGATAATACTGTTTTTATCAATAGGAATTCGAATTTTATTGGTTGGATAAAAATGAATGCTTTGTCCGTTTGGTAGTTTATAAGTAGATTTTGGATTTTTAATAAAACTTAAAAAATCTTTTACCTCCCATCGGCTGTCAATTTTTGGAATGTGGGCTACATAGTCTAATTTGTCTCCAACATATTGGTCATGGGTAAATGAAATCGGAAGTGGTTCAGATTCGTAGGTTTTAGTTTTCATTTGGTCAATGTACCAATCAGTCGCAAAAAGACTTGTATTTACAATTTTTACATCGGTTCTGTAGCCTTCGATTTCTTGTGCATACCACAATGGGAAGGTGTCATTATCTCCAATAGTAAACAATATGCCATTAGGGTCGCAAGAACTTAAATATGCTTTGGCCATTGCTAATGCGGTGTATTTGCCAGAACGGTCATGATCGTCCCAGTTCTCGGAAGCCATAATTACCGGAGCTGCAAGTAATGAAGCGACTACAATAACAGGTCCAATGATTTTTGGAGACACATATTTTTTAGCGCTTTCGTATAAAGAATAAACGCCAAGTCCTATCCAAATAGCGAATACATAAAACGAACCTACCAAGGCATAGTCTCTTTCTCTTGGTTCGAAAGGTCTTTCGTTAAGGTAGATTTTTAATGCAATACCGGTAAAAAGGAATAGTGCTAATAATACGTAGAAGCTTTTTAAATCTTTACCAGCGTGGTACATTAAACCAATTAAACCTAAAATGAAAGGAATGAAATAATATACGTTGCGTCCTTTGTTGCTTAAAGCATCACTTGGAAGGTTGTCTTGTGAGCCTAAATGGATTTCGTCAATAAATTTAATACCGCTTAACCAGTTTCCGTCTTGGTTGTCATATCTTCCCTGGTTGTCGCTTTGACGGCCAACAAAGTTCCACATTAAATATCTCCAATACATATAACCGAATTGGTATTCGGCCATGAAACTAAGGTTGTCAATGGTAGTTGGTTTGTCTATAATTAAGTAATCACTATAACTTCTTAGGAATTTAACATAACCCTCGTTGTCAATTTGTTTTTGAGCATAGGCTTGTCTGAATTCAGCAATTGTTTTTTCAACTTCGTTTCTTAATTGAGCAATTGCCCTATTGTAATCTTCCTGAGATAATTGGCTGGCATCAACACCGTAACGGCCTAGGTCGTTTTCGTAATTGTAATTAGGGTTGATTCTGAATTGAGGAGCATTCGTGAAATTGATGTAGTTGGCAATGTGATCTGTGCTCCACATTCTTGGTAGAATTGCTTTTTGAGCGTTGTCGCTATTTTGCTCGGCATTTTTATAGTTGTTTACAATAACGTATTTACCTGTTTTGTAATCTCTTTCGTAGTTAGGTGCTTTGTCAAGATAAGGAGTGTCTTTGTCTAAACCGGCAAAGGTTTCCGTGTATTGTGGTCCGTAAAATAAGGGATTGGAGCCATATTGCTCTCTGTTGTAATAGGCTAAAACCTCGCGTGCATCAGATGGTTTGTTTTCGTTGATAATAACGTTTGCATTAGCGCGAATAGGAAGCATTAACCAGGTAGAGAATCCAATAAGGATAAATAAAACGCAAAGGATAAGGGTATTGTAAGTTACTAATCCTTTTTCTTTGGTGTATTTTAATCCGAAATAGAAAGCAGCAATTAAGGCTAAGGCGGCTAAAATAGTTCCTGAATTAAAAGGCATTCCAAGGCTATTTACAGTGAATATCTCTGCCTTAGCAAAAAATGCCATTGTTAAAGGAAGTAATAATTTGAAAATAAATAATAATATCGAAACGACTACTACATTCGCAATAATGAAGTTTTTAACCGTAACCGTTTTATAGTTTTTAAAGTAATATAAAAATCCAATAGCAGGTATTGTTAATAATGCCATAAAGTGTACCCCAAATGAAAGTCCAACGATTAATGAGATAAGTAATAACCATTTGTTTCCTTTAGGTTTGTCCATGTCTTGTTCCCAACGTAATCCTAGCCAAAATAATAAGGCAATAAGTAAAGAAGCCATAGCATAAACTTCGGCTTCAACGGCATTAAACCAAAAACTATCTGAAAATGTATAAGCCAGAGCGCCTACAAATGAACTTCCTAAAATTACAATATCATTGTTTTTATTTGGTTCTTCTGAGCTTGAAATAATTTTTCTTAAAATCATTGTCGAAGACCAAAACATAAAAAGAATAGTAAAAGCACTTGAGAAAACAGAAGTCATATTTACCATCAAGGCTACATGTTGTGCATCTGAAGCAAACATGGCGAAAAAGGCACCAATCATTTGGAATAAAGGAGCTCCGGGAGGGTGTCCTACTTCTAGTTTTGCTGCAGTAGCGATGTATTCTCCACAATCCCAAAAACTCATTGTGGGCTCAACAGTAAGGGAATAGGTTATTAATGCGATTCCAAATGTAATCCATCCTATAATAGTATTCCATTTTTTGAAATTGAAAGACTCCTTATTCATGTAGTAAAATTTAGTTTAATTTTTCGAGTTACAAAGAAAATGTTTTTTTATTTAAGGATATAGGCATTAACAAAAAATTCTATAAAACCGGGGTGTTTTTTAATTATTTGATAATGAATGTCTTCTGATTTTTTTAAAATTTTTTTCAAAAAAAATCGAAAAAAGTTTGCAGAAACTAAAAAATGCTCTAAATTTGCACTCGCTAAACAAAACAACAGTGATGTAAAGCGAAACATACTGGTCCATGGTGTAATGGTAACACTACGGTTTTTGGTGCCGTCTTTCTAGGTTCGAGTCCTAGTGGACCAACAAAAAGCCTCTCATTTGAGAGGCTTTTTTTATGCTTTTAATTTGAAGGTTATATTTTGAAAATAATAAGTGGCTTGTGTCCGTGATTGGCCAGGTCTTCGCTAATGCTGCCCGTGAAAAAATGAGAAAGCCCAGTGCGCCCGTGCGTGCAAAGGCTGATTAGGTCGGCGTTAATTTCGTTCGAAAAATGTATAATTCCCTTTTCTATATTGGTATCGTTGTAAATATTGGTGCTGAAGTTCTGAATGTCAAAATCTTTGGTAAAATCATTCATGATTTTGTTTGATAAAGTGGTTGTCTTGAAACTGTTTGGTGAGCAAATAGTAACTAAATGAAGTTTTGCTTGGAATTGATTAGTGAAATTCAGGATTTTTTGGAATGGTTTTTTTATCTCTTCAGTAAAATCGGAGGCAAACACGATGTTTTTAGGTTCGAATGAGCTGGTTTCTTCTTTGATTACCATTACAGGGGTTGAAGAGAGGCGGACTACTTTTTCGGTGTTGGATCCTATAATTATTTCGGCTAGGCCAGAAGCTCCGTTAGACCCCATGATGATTAAGTCGATTTCGTGTTCCTTGCTATAGGTGAGGATTCCTTGTGTTGCTTTTTCTAATTTGATAGAGTCTATGACTACTAGGTCTTCGAGTAAGCTTTTTTCTTTGGTATGCTGCATGAGTTCTTTTGCTTTTTGAATAAAAAGCATGATTTCGGGTATTGGAGTGCCGCCAGTAATTGCGTCGTTCATTTGGCTAGGTATTTCTAGCATATGTAGAAGATGGATTTCAAAGTTGTTCTTGCGGGCTATTTGAGCGGCTACTTTCAGGGCGTTATCGGCTCGGGTTGAGAAATCGGTAGGAACTAAGATTCGTTTCATGGCTTTTGGTTTTGAGAATAGAGTTTTGAATGTTAATTGGTTGGTGTAATAAAGGTAAGGAATAATTTTACAGCAATCAATTGTTTAGTTGTGATATACTTCTGAATTATTTAATAATGCAGAATAAAGAGGTCTTTTCTTTTTTTAGTTTTAAAAAGTTTATTTGTTCGGTAAGTAAGTAAATTTAGTTAGTATGTTTTTAAAACCGAGTTCTAAATTGAGAAGGAGAAATTCCTTTTAATTCTTTAAATTTTCTATTGAAATTAGCGATGTCTTGAAAGCCTGATAATTCTGAAATTGTAGAAATAGATAAATCTTTATTATGATGAAGCATCTTGCAGGCATTTTCAATACGAATCTCTATTAAAAATTGAAAAAAAGTTTTATTAGTTCGCTTTTTAAAGTACCTACAAAAAGCATTTTTTGTCATATTGGCTTTTTCGGCAACTTCTTCTAAAGTAATGGCTTCGTTAAACGAACTGATGGCATATTCAAAAACATCATTCATACGACGGCCTTCATCTTCGGTATATTTTTTTCTATTCACAAAGGAAGATAGCGGACTGGTTTCAGCAAAAATAATTTGATTTAGGATTTTTAAAAGCGATGAAATTCTTTGGATTTTATTCTGCTTGCTTAATTTAAAGAATGAGAGGGCTATTTTTTCTTTTTTAGATAAAACCTTCATCCCATATTCTGACTTTTTAAAAAAATCATCAATGTTACTCATGTCGGTTAAATTAAAAAAATCTTTGCCAAACGAATTTTTGGTAAAAAATAAGGTGAGCATTTCAGAGGATGAAGAAAAATTTCGATCTGTTCTAAAAACATGTGGTATATTCTCACCTATGACAAAAATATCATCTTCCTTAAAATCATTAATCGAATCTCCAATGATTAATGTTCCGCGTCCTTTTACAATATAACTAATCTGTATTTCTTCATGTTGATGTAGTTGATCATAGAAAATAGCACCTGTATCTTCTTGATAGATGAGTGCTTCTTTCTCAGGCTTTGGTATTTTAAAAGGTAAAACTTTCAATGGCTTTGTTTTTGGTTATGTAAATATTAACAAAAAAAAACAATTATGCAATATAAATGGTAATATAGTATTAATAAAGGTTAACAATAACCAAGCCTTAGCCTGTAATTAGCTTTATTTTTGTTAAAAAAGTAAATATCTTATGAAAGTAAATTGGTCGGGTGTTATGCCAGCGGTAACAACCAAGTTCACTGCTGATGATAAATTAGACTTCAATACGTTTGAAGTAAATGTAAAAGCGCAACTGGAAGCAGGTGTGAGTGGTATTATCTTAGGAGGTACTCTTGGAGAAGCAAGTACGCTCTTAGAAGAAGAAAAGACACAGTTAGTCAGAGAAACTGTAAAAATGGTTGACGGGAAAGTTCCTGTTATTATGAATATTGCTGAGCAAACAACTCGTGCGGCAATTATAGCAGCTAATAAAGCTGAACAAGATGGAGCAATCGGACTTATGATGTTGCCGCCTATGCGTTATAATGCAACAAGTCATGAAACGGTTACTTATTTTTCTGAAGTTGCTAAAAGTACTTCTTTACCAATAATGATTTATAATAATCCAGTAGATTATAAGATTGAAGTTACTTTGGATATGTTTGAAGAATTGATGAAATTTGAGAACATTCAAGCAGTAAAGGAATCAACTAGAGATATTTCTAATGTAACTAGAATTATTAATCGTTTTGGTTCTCGTCTTAAAATCTTATCTGGTGTAGATACATTAGCATTAGAAAGTCTTTTTATGGGAGGAGATGGTTGGGTTTCTGGTTTAGTGGATGCTTTTCCAAGAGAAACAGTAGCTATTTATAAATTAGCAAAGGCTAAAAGATATGATGAGGCTTTAGCAATTTACAGATGGTTTTTACCTCTATTAGAATTAGACATTAATTCATTATTAGTACAAAATATTAAATTGGCCGAAGTGCATACAGGATTAGGGACTGAATTTGTTCGTGCGCCAAGATTACCATTGCAAGGAACAGAAAGAGAACGTGTACTTTTAATTATTGAAAATGCATTGAAAACACGACCTACTTTGCCTGATTATTTGAATTTATAAGACTAATACAAAAATAAAAACTATGATTACTGGAAAAAATTATATCGGAGACTCGCTTTCCGCTAAAGGGGAAATCACATTTAGAACAATAAATCCAGTAGAAAATATTGAAAATCCAACACTTTTTGTTGAAACAACTGATGACGAAATAAATCAAGCGATTGCCTTAGCAACAAAAGCATTTCAAGAATATAGTACTATTTCGGATGTTAAAAAAGCTGATTTTTTAGAAGCTATTGTAGCAGAAATAGAAGCTCTTGGTGATGATTTATTAGAAGTTTATACAAAAGAATCAGGGCTTCCTGCGGGTAGAGCTACAGGTGAAAGAACCAGAACAATGGTTCAATTACAAGCTTTTGCTACTATGCTTAGAGAAGGTTCTTGGGTAGAAGCTATCATTAATAAAGTGGGTGATTCTGTTGATATTCGAAGGATGATGATTCCTATTGGGCCGGTGGTAGTTTTTGGAGCGAGTAATTTTCCACTCGCTTTTTCTACAGCAGGAGGTGATACAGCAAGTGCTCTTGCAGCTGGCTGTCCTGTTATTGTAAAATCACATCCACTTCATGCTGGAACGGGGGAAATGGTTGCTTCGGCAATTATCAAAGCGGCTCAAAAAACAGGAATGCCTAATGGTGTTTTTTCGAATTTGAACAGTAGTGGAATAGCTGTTGGTGTAAAATTAGTAGAACATCCTGCCATTAAAGCCGTAGGTTTTACCGGAAGTATTAAAGGTGGAACAGCACTTTGTGAAATTGCCGCTAAAAGAGAAGTGCCAATACCAGTTTATGCAGAAATGTCTAGTATCAATCCGGTGGTCATTTTGCCATCTGCATTACAAAAAGCAAATAAAGAATGGGCTCAAAAATATGCAGCAGCAATTACAATGGGAACTGGGCAATTTTGTACCAATCCTGGACTTATTTTAGGAATTGCAAGTAAAGAATTGGATGATTTTGCTACAAACTTGGCATCAGAACTTAATGTTATTCAACCAAGTTGTATGTTACATCCAAATATTAAAGTATTATACGAGTCTCACAAAAAAGAAATTTTAGCACAAGAAGGATATACCCAATTGACTAATTTGGATACCGAAGTAAAAGAGAATTTTGCTTTACAGAATTTAATTTCAGTATCTGGTGAGTTGTTTTTGAAAAATAAAACCTTCCATAATGAAGTTTTTGGCCCTTTTTCAGTAATAGTTAAATGTGATAACCAAGAACAATTAGATACTATTATTGCAAATTTAGAAGGACAATTAACAGGAACGATTCTTAATGAAGATGTTTCTGAATTAGGAAGTTTTAAAACTACAATTGATACTCTTAAAAATAGAGTGGGACGATTAATTTTTAATAGTGTACCAACAGGTGTTGAGGTTTGTTCGGCAATGACTCATGGAGGGCCTTATCCATCTACTTCAGATAGTAAGTTTACTTCGGTAGGGATTACTGCAGTAAAAAGATGGGTACGCCCAGTTTCATTTCAGGGCTGGCCAAACGAGATGCTTCCTGATGCTTTAAAAAACGAAAATCCTTTATCGATTACCCGAACTTTGAATGATGTAATAACTAAGGATAGTATTTAATATGCCAAGAAAAACATTTTTTTGTGTCGATGCTCATACTTGTGGAAACCCTGTACGAGTGGTTGCTGGTGGAGGTCCCAATTTAGTTGGAGCCAACATGAGTGAAAAACGCCAACATTTTTTAAAAGAATATGATTGGATTCGAAAAGGACTTATGTTTGAACCTCGTGGGCATGATATGATGAGCGGGAGTATTTTGTATCCACCGAGTAATCCAGAAAATGATTTTGGTATCTTGTTTATAGAAACCTCAGGTTGTTTACCTATGTGTGGACATGGAACAATTGGAACAATCACTATTGCTATCGAAGAAGGTTTGGTAACCCCAAAAGTTCCAGGGAAAATAAAAATGGAAGCTCCTGCTGGTTTGGTTCAAATAGAATACCAGCAAACAGCTAAAAAAGTGGATTGGGTTCGTTTAACCAATGTCAAATCCTATTTGGCAGCCGAAGGACTTACAGTAGATTGTCCGGAATTAGGCGAAATTATCTTTGACGTAGCCTATGGAGGAAATTATTATGCCATTGTAGATCCACAAAAAAACTTTTCAGGAGTTCAGGATTTTACAGCTGGGAAAATTGTTCAATATAGCCAAGAAGTTCGAAAACGAATCAACGATAAATATCCTAATCTATTTATTCATCCCGAAAACGATACTATTCGTGATGTAACACACATGCTTTGGACTGGAGATCCTATTGATCCAACTTCTTCTGGCAGGAACGCTGTTTTTTATGGTGATAAAGCCATTGATAGATCACCTTGTGGAACGGGAACTTCAGCCAGAATTGCTCAGCTTCATGCCAAAGGCAAATTAAAAAAAGGGGAAGAATTCATTCATGAAAGTTACATAGGAAGTAAATTTATTGGGAGAGTGGAAGAAGAAACTTCCATTGGAAACATAAAAGCAATTGTTCCCAGTATTCAGGGTTGGGCAAAAGTGTATGGATATAATAACATCATTATTGATGATGAAGATGATCCATACGCGTTTGGATTTCAGGTAATTTAAATTTATAAATGATTGTATAAAGGAAATCATTGGTGTGTTGTAAATGCTTCCTGCCAATGATTTTTAAATTTATAGTGGTAATGAAAAAAGTAAGTATTATTGGTGGCGGAATAATAGGATTATGTTCGGCTTATTATTTAGCAAAAGAAGGCCATGAAGTAGTAGTTTTTGATAAATCAGATATGACTGACGGCTGTTCTTATGGTAATGCAGGAATGATTGTTCCTTCGCATATTATACCACTGGCACAACCCGGAATGATGGCACAAGGAATAAAATGGATGTTTGATAGTCAAAGCCCATTTTATGTACAGCCTAGATTGGATATGGATTTACTGAAATGGGGATGGAAGTTTTATAAAAGTGCTACTCCGAAACATGTAGAGAAATCCATGCCGGCACTTTGTGATTTGTCAATATTGAGTAAAGAATTGTATCAGGATTTAGCCAAAGAAAGCTCTTCTTTTTTTTATGAAGAAAAAGGTCTTTTGATGTTATTTCAATCTGATAAAATGCAGGCGGAAATGCATCATGAAGGAGAGTTAGCTCAAAAAATGGGCTTAGAAGTGGATTTTCTTTCTAAAGAACAGCTGTCTAAATTAGAAGTGGGAACTATAACTAATGCAATTGGTGGAGTGCATTATAAAAGTGATGCTCATTTATATCCGCAAAAATTTATGGATTTTATAAAATCCGAATTAAATCGTCTAGGTGTTAAAATACATAGCAATACACTTGTTACTGATTTTACTTTTAAAGGAAATACAATTTCTGAAATTAGTACTGATAAAGGAGTTTTTCCTACTGATGAGGTTATTTTGGCTTCCGGTTCATGGAGTCCTGAATTAGCAAAAAAACTTAATATTTCCATTTCTATTTTACCAGGAAAAGGATATAGTTTTACCTTAAAAGAACAAATTCATAAACCAGCTATTCCTGCTATTCTTTGCGAAGGAAAAGTGGCTGTAACACCAATGAATACTGATATTCGTTTTGGTGGAACTATGGAAATCACCAGTACAAAAGATACTAAAATCAATCAAAATAGACTTAAAGGAATTGTCAATACAATCAATGACTTTTATCCGGAATTGAATATAAAAATGCCAAAAGAAGAAGATACTTGGTTTGGTTTTAGGCCTTGTACTCCTTCAGGAATGCCTATAATTGCCAGAGATGCTAAAATTAAAAATTTAATTTTGGCCACTGGACATGCTATGATGGGGCTGAGTTTAGCTCCTGCAACAGGTAAAATTGTAACTGAATTAATTGCGGGCAAACCAACTTCTGTAGATACGAGTATGTTTCAATTGTAATTAAGTGTTTCTTCCTGATAAATACCATTTATACTAATTTGAATACCAATTGTAATGAATAGATTTCTGTTGTTTACTTTCTTTTATATAAACATTCTTTTTGGACAAGCTACTCTTGATTTAAATCAAGTGAATTGGTTGCCTCAATCGCATTCTTTTTGGGTGAATGAAAAAGGGAATCTGGTGATTTATAGTGCAGATAAATTAGATGAAAAAAAGGTTTTTTTGACGAAAGAAC
>JALRGZ010000084.1 GCA_023253295.1 Flavobacterium sp. | reverse complement strand
CAATTTGGTCCTAATGTAATAGCAGGCTTGCCTACCATTAATGCTTCTAATGCAGCAATGCTATTGTAGGTAATAAGACCATGTACATTATTATCAAGTGCCGCTTCCAATGATTGATCTTTAATTCGATGCAACGCGAAGAACCTTACCAGGGCTTGACATGTCACATATCTTTCTGAAAGGAAAGAGTGCCTTCGGGAATGTGAACACAGGTGGTGCATGGCTGTCGTCAGCTCGTGTCGTGAGATGTTGGGTTAAGTCCCGCAACGAGCGTAACCCTTGTTTCTAGTTGCCATCATTAAGTTGGGCACTTTAGAAAGACTGCCGGTGATAAACCGGAGGAAGGTGAGGACGACGTCAAGTCAGCATGCCCCTTACGCCCTGGGCTACACACGTACTACAATGGCCGAGACAAAGAGTCGCAAGTTTGCAAAGACAAGCCAATCTCATAAACTCGGTCTCAGTTCGGATTGCAGGCTGCAACTCGCCTGCATGAAGTTGGAATCGCTAGTAATCGCCGGTCAGCTATACGGCGGTGAATCCGTTCCCGGGCCTTGTACACACCGCCCGTCACACCATGGAAGCTGTTCATACCCAAAGTCGTTACCTTAACCGCAAGGAGGGGGGCGCCTAAGGTAGGGATAGTGACTGGGGTGAAGTCGTAACAAGGTAGCCCTACTGGAAGGTGGGGCTGGATCACCTCCTTAAAGGGAGCTATAAAACTCCATAGGTTAAAGAGTGTCACTGCTTTGTAAATTTAACTATTTACAATGACAAGTCTTTTCTTAGAGCTAGATGATTGTAGAGGGCTATTAGCTCAGCTGGTTAGAGCACACCCCTGATAAGGGTGAGGCCTCTGGTTCAAGTCCAGAATAGCCCAAACGGGGGTATAGCTCAGTTGGTAGAGCGCTGCCTTTGCACGGCAGATGTCAGCGGTTCGAGTCCGCTTATCTCCACAATTCTAATCTCTAGTCCTAAGCGTGAAGGCTAAGTTTTGAAAACTGTATAGCGGAAAGCATAGAATAATATAAGCGAACAAGGGCTTAAGTTGGATACCTTGGCATTCAGAAGCGATGAAGGGCGTGTCTACCGACGAAACGCTTCGGGGAGCTGGAAGTAAGCTGTGATCCGGAGGTACCCGAATGAGGAAACTCTCTATACTGCAGGTTGAATTTATCTTAAAAAAACATTTTTGAACGAAGTAAAAATTTTTAAAAAGAATTCTCTGTTCAATAAAAAAGATTTTAAATATACTCAAATTTATAATTAGTACAGCATTAATTAGTAACCAATTACTGAATTGATAACCAATACTACTGTTCATGGTAATTAGCTAAAAATACTGTTTCATTTTTAATAGTAAAAAGTAAATAAAAGAAATACTCCTCAACTCATAGGTATTATATAATTTTGTACTCGATTAAAAAATGAGTTTCTTTATTCTATGAGCACTATTTTTACGAATAACAAACAAATAGGAGCAGTTTCCACTTTTTCTGAATTGGTACATACCGATTTTAAGGGAGAAATGAATGCTTTGTGTTGGTGCCGAAATTTGGAAGGCGATTTTAAAGAAATTGTTACTCAACTGCAATTAAAAGACAATATAACCGAAATTTCTCCGGAAGATTTATTAGCGCTTAATTTATCTGAAAGAGGAAATTTGGCTCGGGAAATTATACTGAATGATTTGCAATTTTTATCTGATTTTGGAGCATCACCATCACTTAATTTGCTAAAGTGTTATGAACGTGATGAGGAATTTGATTTCATCTCCACAGATGTTTATTCTTATCATGTAGATCGTTCTCCTATTGCAACTGATACTTTTTTATGTACCTATCATGGTGCGGCAAGTGATATTATTGCGAATGAGCAAGTAGAGCAGAAAATTTTAATCCCTGAAATAAGAGAAAAACTTATGGAACTGCACAATGGTCCGGAAGCGGATTTTGAAAGTTTTTTAAAAGAGAATTTTTTCGATTTGCATTATCAGGCTAAACCCGATTCAAATCCTGTTAATTTAGGTATAGGACATCTTTGGCGATTAGCAGTCGATCATCCTGAACAAAAAGTGTTGCCATGTGTTCATAGAGCTCCAGTAGAAAATGAAGGAGAATATCGTTTGTTGTTGATTTGTTAATAGGTATGTATTTGTATTGTAGTTTTTTATAGTGTATTTTTATAGTTAGACATGTGAAAAATTAAACCTCATAATTACTCACGAGGTTTTAATTTTTTGCAGAAAAGAACTTCTATTGGAAAAAGTTTTATTTCTTTATAAAAAGAATCAAACCCAGTACACTTACCACCAAAATAGAAAGTGCAGCCAGAACCATTGTCAGGTCACGAATGTTTTTTCCAGCCCAGTCCATAAACAGGTATTTGTGGAAAATGGCAAAGGAATAACCTTCTACAATATCTGAACTGTTAATCTTTGCTGCCAGTCTGGATGTGGCGGTTTCTATGAAATAAGTCGTTTTTTCTGGCGTATCATAAGCTAATTTGATTACAGGCAAGCGCTTGTTGACAAAGCCATAATCTCTGTTTTCAAAATTTGTAATGACTTTTGATTCTAATAATTTTATGTTTTCTAAAGAAGTTTCCGCTTCTTCAGGAATTTCAGGATTCATCATTTCGCAACAAGGCGCTTTTGGTGCACCATCGGTAAAATAATAGGCCAAGAATTCGGCGTATTGCATATCTAAATTTGAAGCAACTTTGTTCGTCGTTACATTAATATAAACTACTTCCGTTTTTGGAAAGTCTTTTTTATTCCATTTCGAATTGGAATCGAATTTTGGTTTTTTGAATTTGCTTTTCGCTTTTTCTTCCAATTGGCAACGGTAATAAATACTGTCGTTGAAGTCAATTAAACTTGCATTTTGAAATCGACTCCAATCGATATTCAATTTTGTATTCGCTAAGCTAATATCCGAAGTTTTAAAAGTAGGTTCGTACGCCATTTGCGAAAGCGTATACGGATCCCATTTGGTGGTGGCGTGATAAGCTCCGCTAAAAGCAAAAGTGAGCGTGAATAAGGAAATCCAGATTCCTATTTGACGGTGGTATTTTCGGATACCTTTTTTAGGCTGTAAGCTATCGGCTTTTTTGAATTGTTTCCACAAAAATCCATAAATCACAATTCCGCTAATGGCAGAAAAACCAATGATTGATAACAGGATAATCATGACAATAATACGAATA
>JALRGZ010000063.1 GCA_023253295.1 Flavobacterium sp. | reverse complement strand
GTATATTTCGGTACACCAGTACAAGAAGCTATTATTCGTTACAATAATAGTGATAGTCCTATTGAACGAAATAAAATTTTGAGTAGGAAATCGTAATTTTCACTACGAATGTTAAATGCTTCTACAATTGATGGGACGCCCAATCCTATGAATTTAGTCATGCCAAAATAATATACAACTAAAGCAAGAATGATTCCGCCTATATACGGGCGTAAAGGTGGGTAGGAAATGGTTTTTGAAAAAAGTGAACCCCAAAAATGAGTGCTTCTTGAAAATAGCATGGCCGCTAGTCCAAATAACACACTGACAGGAATGATCCAAAGTAGATTTTCAAGATTGTAATCGGGGATTGTGTTGATGCTGTAATGTGTATGGTGAACTGGCCAAAGTTCAACAGTGAAATAAGCAAAATAAGCAACTACGAAAGAAAGAATACAGCTTTTTAAATTTATTTTGCAAAAATAGACAACTTCAAGAGCAAAAACAGCACCAGCTAAAGGTGTTCCGAAAACAGAGGCAAATCCTGAGCTGATTCCTAGAATAATTATTGTTTTTCGTTCGTTTGCGTCAAGGTTGAAAATACGGCTGAATTGGTCAGCAATCGCTCCGCCCATTTGTACCGCAGTACCTTCTCGACCTGCCGAACCTCCAAAAAGATGAGTAATCAGGGTTCCTAAAAGTACAAAAGGAGCCATTTTAAGTGGAATTACTTTTTGAGGAGTTTTGTATTCTTCTAACAAAAGATTATTGCCTTTAACTACCTCTTTTCCGTAATAATGATACAATAAACCAATGATCAATCCGCCAACGGGTAAGAACCAAAGTAACCAAAGGTTGTGGTCCCTAAGCTTTCCTACCCATTCTAATGAAATTAAAAAAAATGCCGAGGCTGAACCTGATAAGAAACCAATCAAGGCACATACTGCTATCCATTTTACTGCATTTGGCAAATTCTTTACTATATTCATTTGAATCTTTAGACTTGTTTTTTTAAAATTTTTCGAGCGCAGCAAAAGCATATTGGTTTAGCCTTTGTGCGCTCGAAGAATATAATTTTGAAGAAGAATTACTCAGGCAAAACAGCTGTAAGTTCGATTTCAACTAAGTATTCAGGAGCTACTAATTGGTTGATTCCATAAAAACCAGTTGTAGGCTTGATATCTTTGAAAAAAGTAGCATGAGCAGTAGCAACGGCTTCAAAAGTACTAACATCTGTTGTGAAAATACGAGTACGAATAACATCTTTCATGCTAGCATTTAGATCTTCAAGAACTTTTTCAACGCGTTCTAAAATGTTTAAAGTTTGCGCATGTGCGTCATCAGCTTTTACTTTATCGCCGTCAACAATTGCTACTGTTCCTGAAACTTCAATAATGTTTCCAATACGTACTGCGCGACAATATCCCATTTTGTCTTCCCATGGAGATCCTGTCAAGATGTTTTCTCTTTTCATTCGGTGTAAATGTTTGATTTTTAGAGGTTTGTACCTCTGGTTAGAAAATGATTATATTCCGCAATTTATAAAAAATACTAAAATAAAAAACAAAGAATTAGATAATCTCTAATCATTTTGTCTGTGGATATTGATAATAAAATCAAAAGTTTGTTGTTATCTATTTGGAATAACTTCGGAAAAGTCGTTTTTTTGAAGGTAGTTTTAAATTAATATAAGAAAATATGAATCAATATTTTAGTTTTAAGGGTAAGGTTTTTGTTTTGGGTCTGGTTTTTGGTTTGCTTTCAACGGCTTATTCACAAGAGGAGTTTGGGAGTGAATTTAAAGTTAAAGCTGCTCCGAAAAAAAAGAAAATAGAAAAACCAGTAAAGGATGTTAAATTTAATACCAAAGATTTCGATAAGATAAAGGCATATGAAGTTCGTGCTTTAGAAAATAATACATATGTTGTTCCTGAAAAAGAAGAACATGATGCTGAGAAACTGGCTAAAAGAGATCAGGATTTTGGAGTCGTAAAAACAAGTTCAGGAACAGTTAAAGTAAGATACCGTGATGCTGCTTATGTTGATGGTGATAAAGTAAGGGTGTATTTAGATTATGAGATAGTAAAGCCAGAAGTGCTTTTAAGTGGTGAAGCACAAGGTTTTGATATTGAATTGCAAAAAGGAGTAAATCGAATTGATATTGAAGCTTTGAACGAGGGTTTTGCTGCTCCAAATACAGCTGAATTTAAGATTTATGATGATAAAGGTGAAGTGATTGCTTCTAATCAATGGAATATAGCACAGGGGTTTAAGGCGACAATTATTTTGGAAAAAGAATAGTTTTTAGTCTTTTTTGGTTAAAATTTCTTTAATCTTTATTTAGGGTTTTGTTTTATGGAATTAAAGCTTGGTATATTTGTTGATACTAGGAATATTATAAAACAAAATTTAATTTAATATGAGGCAGTTTTTGTTGTTTATAATGATGTGTTTTGCTATGAATAGTCAAGCTCAAACTGAGTTCGCTAAGAAATTCAAAGCAATTACTCCATTGAATACGACTGTTAGTCCTAAGAAAGTAGCTCCTCCTGCTGTTACTACCGATGCGCCTGTTATAAAAGCCCCTAATATATTGAAAAAACAGGATGAGGTTTTGCCTTCTTTTTCTAAATACCAAATTGGTCAAACAAAATCTTTTTCAATGGAACAAACCAATGATTTTGTGAACCCGGGAGATAGGGTGATGGAAAGGATGACTAAAGATTTGGATAAGACTTTGGTTCGGGAAGGTTTGAAAGAAGATGATCGAATGTTAGTTAAAATTGACAAGAATTTTGGTGAGATTCGAACAAAATCCAAATATTTTGTTGTTCAATATCGTGATTACATTTATATAGATGGCGATTTGATTAAAGCGACCATAAATAATCAAATGATAGGAGGGATAATGGAATTGTATTCCAATTACGGGCAGTTTGTTTTTGATTTGAAAGATGGAATCAATACTTTTGAAATGGAGGCCTATAGTAAAGGAAGTTCAGGAGGGAATACTTGTGAGTTTAAGATCTATGATGATAAGGGTGCTTTAGTGCGTTCGGAGTTTTGGGATAATTGGGACAAAGGTGTTAAAGGTAAATTTGTTATTATAAAAGAATAATAAATTGCCAGGTTGATGGAGCGAAATATTACAAAGTTGTCGTTGTAAATTATGGAAGTAAAAAAAATAAAAAATTTCAAAAATCCACTTTTGCAATCCAAATTTTAAAAGTAATTTTGCGCCCATGCAACATAACGTACTTATTTTAGATTTCGGTTCGCAATACACTCAGTTGATTGCGCGTAGAGTTCGCGAATTAAATATATTCTGCGAAATTTTTCCATATAATAATATCCCATCGGATTTATCAAGCTACAAGGCTGTAATTTTAGGAGGTAGTCCTTTTTCTGTTCGTTCAGAAGATGCACCACATCCTGATTTGTCTCAAATTAGAGGGAAATTGCCTATGCTTGCCGTGTGTTATGGAGCTCAATATTTGTCTCACTTTAGCGGAGGTGAAGTTGCTGCGTCTAACACCAGAGAATATGGAAGAGCTAATTTGTCATATATCAAAGAAGATGAGGTTTTCTTTGAAGGAGTTTCTCCAAACAGTCAGGTTTGGATGAGTCATAGTGATAGTATTAAGGCATTGCCTACTAATGGTGTGAAGTTAGCAAGTACGCATGACGTGGAATTTGCAGCTTACAAAATTGAGGGTGAAACTACTTATGCAATTCAGTACCACCCGGAAGTATATCATTCAACAGATGGAAAGCAAATGTTGGAGAACTTCTTGGTAAAGATTGCTCATGTTCCTCAAAATTTTACACCAAATGCTTTTGTTGAAGAGATTGTAGCTGAAATGAAAGAGAAAATCCAGAACGATAAAGTTGTTCTTGGACTTTCAGGAGGTGTGGATTCGACAGTAGCGGCAGTTTTATTAAATAAAGCTATTGGGAAAAATTTATATTGTATTTTTGTTAATAACGGTTTACTTCGTAAAAATGAGTTCGAAAATGTATTGAACCAATACAAAGGAATGGGACTTAATGTAAAAGGAGTAGATGCTGGTGAGCGTTTCTTGTCGGAATTAGCAGGAGTGAGTGATCCAGAAACAAAACGTAAAATTATTGGTAGAGTATTTATCGAAGTTTTTGACGATGAATCTCATTTGTTGGAAGACGTAAAATGGTTGGCTCAGGGAACTATTTATCCTGATGTAATTGAGTCAGTTTCTGTAAAAGGACCTTCTGCAACAATTAAATCACACCATAATGTGGGTGGTTTGCCTGATTTTATGAAATTAAAAGTAGTAGAGCCTTTGCGTATGCTTTTTAAAGATGAGGTACGTAGAGTAGGTGCTAGTTTAGGTATTGATCCTGAATTATTAGGAAGACATCCTTTCCCAGGACCAGGATTGTCAATTCGTATTTTAGGAGATATTACTCCTGAGAAAGTTAGAATTTTACAAGAGGTTGATTCGGTATTTATTGAAGGATTAAAATCTTGGGGATTATATGATAAAGTTTGGCAGGCTGGAGCAATTTTGCTTCCAGTAAATAGTGTGGGGGTTATGGGTGACGAGCGTACTTATGAAAAAGTAGTTGCGCTACGTGCTGTAGAATCTACCGATGGTATGACTGCTGACTGGGTTCACTTACCTTATGATTTTTTGATGAAAGTATCGAATGATATTATCAACAAGGTTAGAGGTGTGAACAGAGTTGTGTATGATATTAGTTCAAAACCACCAGCAACAATTGAGTGGGAATAATAGAAACAACTTAATTGTAGTTTCTTGTATGATAAAACGGTATCAGATTTTGGAATAAAATTTGGTACCGTTTTCTTATGTTTAATGAAGTGAATTTTTAAAAATAATAGAATGAAGTATTTTTTTTCAATTTGGTTTTCTTTTTTACTGTTTACTCAACTGGGATTTTCTCAAGAAACTTTAACTCATAAAGTGGAAAGAGGGGAGACAATTGCTGATATAGCTAAAAAGTATCAAGTAACGCCTTATGATATCTATAAGTTGAATCCTGATGCGCAATCGAAATTAAAGCCAAGAATGGTTCTTTTGATTCCTTCTAATTCTGGTTTGAAAAAAAATAGCACAACAACCGAAATTACTCATAAAGTTTTACCTAAAGAGACTTTGTATGGAATTGAAAAAAAATATAATGTTTCGGATGCTGATTTGAAAAAAGCAAATCCTTTTTTAGAGAAAGATGGTTTGCAAATTGATCAGCTTTTGGTAATTCCTTCTAAAAATCCGATGAGGGCTGTTGAAAAAGCAGTTTATCATGATGTGTTGCCAAAAGAAACAAAATACTCTATTGCAAAACAATATGGTATTACGATTGAAGAATTAGAAAAGAAAAATCCAGAGATTGTTTCTAATTTGCCAATTGGTTATCATTTATTGGTAAAAGGAAATCCTGAAAAAAATATGGAACCGGTAAAAAATAACCCTGTCGCATCCCAAAAATATGCTTCCTATGAAGTGAAACCTAAGGAAACTTTATATGGTTTGTCTAAAATGGCGGGGATGAGTCAGGAGGATTTTGTGGTTTTGAATCCAGAACTTAAAGACGGGGTGGAAATAGGTATGTTGGTTAAAATGCCAGCTAGTTTTTTTGTTCCTGCTGTTGCTGAAAATAAAGTGTATGCTGATTTGATACCAAAAAATATTTCAGGTGAACGTAAAAAGTTGGCTTTGTTATTGCCATTTAATGTGTCTAGAGTTCAGGGGGATACCGTTAATAATATTTCAGAACGATTGAAAAAAGATAAGTTTTTGAATATGACATTGGATTTTTATGCTGGTGCTTTGATGGCGATTGATTCTGCTAAGGCATTAGGTTTGCCAATCGATGTAAGTATTTATGATTCTGAAGAAACTAAAAATAGTTCGAATATTGCGGCTTTGGTAAGTGCCAATAATTTGCAAAATGTAGATGCAGTTATTGGGCCTTTTTATCAAAATAACGCTGAGACTGCTGCGCGCTTGTTAAGTGTTAATCATGTTCCTGTGATTTCACCGTTGTCAAAAGATGCAGGTAATCCAATTGCTAATTTATATCAAACTGTTCCTGCTAATGATTTGTTGAAAACGAAGATGTTTGATTTTATGAGATCTAAAAAAGGAAATGTTCTTGCGGTTGTTGATAAAAAGAAGATTTCCATGATTCAGTATTTAAAACAAAATCAAAAAGACGTTCGATTGGTGCCGCTAAATGATAATGGAACTGTTTCGACTGAGAATTTGAAAAGTATGCTATTGCCTAATGTTATGAATTATGTGGTTATGGAAACGGCTAGTACATGGATGGTTAAAACAACAATTGCGGCTTTGTTGAGTGCAATGCCTAATTATCAGGTGCAATTAGTGGTTTTGGAATTGAATAGCACATTGGATTCGGATGAGATTAGTTTTGCTAATTTGGTAAAATTGAAATTAATGTATCCATCGGTTTCCAGAGATAATTTGTCTCAGGAAGGAATCGCTTTTGAAAATAAATTTAAGAAGTTAAATTCTGTTACGCCGAGTGATTATGCAACCAGAGGTTTTGATGTAACTTTTGATGTTATGTTGCGTTTGATGCAAAATAAATCATTTGAGGAGTCAGCTAATTCAGTGGCTACTCAGCAATTTGAAAATAAGTTTGAATACTACAAAAAAGAAGGTGAGGGATATGCTAATAATGGGGTGTATATTTTGTACTACGATAGTGATTTAACGGTAAAAGTGGCTAATTAATTTAGTTGTAGTTTTTAATGGATATATATCAAAAAAAATTAGTCAAATTAGCTTATGCTCAAATGCCTTTTGGAAAATACGAAGGTCGGTTTCTTATTGATTTGCCTGAATATTATGTGGTTTGGTATCACAATAAAGGCTTTCCAAAAGGGGAATTAGGGGAACAATTGCAATTAGTTTACGAGCTAAAATTAAATGGTTTAGAAGAATTGATACGAAATATTAAAAAAAGATACCCAAAACCTCATTGATTTCTCAAATTAATGGGGTTTTTATTTTCGCATTAACAAATGTTGATTTTAGAAATTATCTCATTTCCAAATTAGCATAATCTAAATTTATAATCGTATTTTTGCCACGTTTTTTATACAACTACAATACAAACTAGAACAGCATGAATCAAACAAAATATATTTTTGTTACTGGAGGGGTTACATCTTCTTTGGGAAAAGGAATTATAGCAGCATCATTAGCAAAATTATTGCAGGCAAGAGGATATAGAACTACTATTCAAAAATTTGATCCCTATATCAATGTTGATCCAGGAACATTAAATCCTTATGAACACGGAGAATGTTATGTAACTGATGATGGTGCAGAAACAGACTTAGACTTAGGACACTACGAGCGTTTTTTAAATGTTCCGACTTCTCAGGCTAATAACGTTACAACTGGTAGAATTTATCTTTCGGTTATTGAAAAAGAAAGAAGAGGAGAGTTTCTGGGAAAAACGGTTCAGGTTGTACCTCACATTACAAATGAAATTAAAGACAGAATCCAAATTCTTGGAAAATCAGGTGATTATGATATCGTAATTACTGAGATTGGAGGAACTGTAGGGGATATCGAATCCTTACCTTATATTGAATCTGTTCGTCAATTAGTTTGGGAATTAGGTGAAAATAACGGAATTGTAATTCATTTGACTTTAGTGCCTTATCTGGCTGCAGCAGGTGAATTGAAAACAAAACCGACTCAGCATTCTGTGAAAACTTTGATGGAAAGCGGAATTAAAGCCGATATCTTAGTTTGTAGAACAGAGCATGAACTTTCTAATGATTTAAGAAGTAAGTTGGCTTTATTCTGTAATGTAAAAAGAGAAGCCGTTATTCAATCTATCGATGCTTCTACGATTTACGAAGTGCCTAACTTAATGTTGGAAGAAGGTTTGGATGTAGTTGCTTTGAAAAAATTAGATTTACCTAAAAAAGCAGCTCCGGATTTAAAAACCTGGAACACTTTCTTAAAAAGATTAAAAAGCCCAAAACATACTGTAAATATCGGTTTGATTGGAAAATATGTTGAAATGCAGGATTGTTATAAATCCATTTTAGAAGCATTCATTCATGCAGGTGCAGCTAATGAAACTAAAGTAAACGTAGTTTCTATTCACTCAGAATATATTGACAGCGAAAATGTTGAAGAAAAATTCAAAGATATCGATGCTATCCTGGTAGCTCCGGGATTTGGAGAAAGGGGTATCGAAGGAAAAATTACTGCTGTACGTTATGCGCGTGAAAACAAAATACCTTTCTTCGGTATTTGTTTAGGTATGCAAATGTCGGTAATAGAATATTCTAGAAATGTTTTAGGATATGCTGACGCAAACTCAACAGAGATGAACGAAGAAACTTCTCATCCGGTAGTGAACTTAATGGAAGAGCAAAAGAACGTAACTGACAAAGGAGGTACAATGCGTCTTGGGGCTTGGAAATGTGAGATTAAGCCAGATACTTTAGCTTACCAAATTTATGGACAAACTACTATTTCAGAGCGTCACCGTCACCGTTATGAGTTTAACAGTGCTTATGCTGAGGAATTAGACAAAGCAGGTTTGAAAGCTTCAGGGGTGAACCCAGATACAGGATTGGTAGAAATTGTAGAGATTGAAGAACATCCTTTCTTTATTGGAGTTCAATACCATCCGGAATATAAGAGTACAGTAGCTAATCCACATCCACTTTTCGTGAACTTTGTGGCTGCAGCTGTAAAAAACAGAAAGAAATAATTTTATTTCTTGAAATAGAATCAACTCATTAGACAAAAAGTCGAGATAAATAATTTGTATTAAAAATGGAAGAAAAAAAGTTTGACCCCAATTCACTGATTGGTTTTGTATTGATTTTCGGTATATTACTTTGGATAATGTATCAAAACAAACCTTCTGAGGCAGAACTTGCTGCAGAAAAAACCAAAAAAGAATTGGTTGTTAAAGACCCAAAAGCGCAAGAAAATGGAGCTAAAATAAGTGCAACTGAAGGTGATACTTTACAATTAGCTCAATTGCAAAAAACTTTAGGAAGCTTTGCTTATTCAGCTACTTTGCCTTCAGCAAAAGATGAATTTACTACTATTGAAAACAAATTAGTAAAACTTACCATTGCTAACAAAGGTGGTTATATAGTTGATGCTACATTAAAAGAGTTTGAGCGTACTAAAAAAGGCTCAGGTCAATTAGTACAATTAATTAAAGACAACAATGCTCAATTTAATTTACAATTGGCTACAGTTGATAATCACACGTTAAATACTAAAGATCTTTATTTCGAGCCAACATTGACAAAGAATGGTGAAGACCAAATTTTAACAATGAAATTAAAAGCTTCTGAAAAGACTTATTTAGTTTATAAATATGTATTGAAAGCTAATGATTATATGTTGGATTTTGATATTCAGTCTCAAGGTTTGAATACCGTTTTAAAAACAGACAAACCTTTACAATTAGAGTGGGATTTCAAAACTTTTGCTAATGAAAAAAGCGTTTCTTATGAGAACCGTTATACGGAATTGTATTTTGAATACGAAGACGGTAAGAAGGATTATTTAGGTCAAGGTGAGGATAAAACAGAAACAGCTGAAGAAGTTTCTTATGTAGCTTATAAACAACATTTCTTCTCCTCTATTTTATTGACTTCAACTCCGTTCAAAACAACGGAATTGCATTCTAATAATTTAGTAAAAGACTCTAATGTTGATACTATTTTCACAAAGCAATTCAAGGCAGTAATGCCAATCGCTTTTAAAAATGGTGAGATTGACCAAAAAATGAACTGGTTCTACGGACCTACAGATTATAAACTTCTAAAATCGTACGATAGAAATTTAGAAGACATTGTAGCTTTAGGATGGGGGATTTTTGGATGGATAAATAAATTTCTTTTTATTCCGGCTTATGGATTTTTAAGTATGTTTATCTCTCAAGGATGGGCTATTGTACTGTTTACTATTTTAGTAAAATTAGTAATGTCGCCTGTTACATATAAATCATTCTTATCTCAGGCTAAAATGAAAGTGTTGCGTCCTGAAATCACAGAAATTGGTGAGAAGTATAAGGATGAGCCAATGAAAAAACAACAAGAAACAATGAAGCTTTATAATAAGGCTGGTGTAAATCCTATGGCGGGTTGCGTTCCTGGTTTATTGCAAATGCCTGTTTTCTATGCCTTATTCCAGTTATTCCCAGCCTTAATTCAATTAAGGCATGAAGGGTTTTTATGGGCAAATGATTTATCGTCTTTCGATTCAGTTTATAAATTACCTTTCCATGTTCCAGCTTATGGTGATCATATAAGTTTGTTCCCAATTTTAGCTTCTATTGCAATTTTCTTCTATATGAGAATGACTACGGGAGATCAACAAATGGCTACTCCGCAACAAGAAGGTATGCCGGATATGGCTAAAATGATGAAGATGATGGTGTATATTTCGCCATTAATGATGTTGTTTTTCTTTAATAGTTATGCTTCAGGATTGAGTTTGTATTATTTTATTTCTAACACGATTACTATTGGAATTATGTTAGTAATTAAAAATTACATCATTGATAGCGATAAAATTCACGCTGAAATCCAAGAAAACAAAAAGAAAGAGCCTAAGAAACAAAGTAAGTTTCAACAAAAGCTTCAAGAAGCAATGGCGCAGCAAGAAGCAATGAAAGCACAACAAAACAAAAAGAAATAATTTCACTTCAAAAATCCCGTTTTTTACGGGATTTTTTGATTTAAATGTATTTTTGTATTCGAAAGAATCGTTTTAGTACTTAAAAGAAATTTTATGAAAAATATAAATAAAATAGCTTGGTTAGTTTTTTTCTGTTTAGGAATCTTTAATCTTCAGGCGCAAAATGCATTTAATAATTTGGATGCGAATGGTAAAAAAGATGGTCTTTGGAAAGGTTTTTATCCTGAATCCAAAAGATTGCGTTATGAAGGAACTTTTTCTCATGGAAAAGAAGTAGGTGAGTTTAAATTTTTTGATGATACTAAAGCAGGAACTGTTGTTGCAACCCGAACGTTTAATCCAAATGATAATGTGGCATACACTGTTTTTTATGATCAAAATAGAAACAAGGTGAGCGAAGGTAAAGTGGTTAATAAAATGTTTGAAGGCGAATGGAAATATTACCATCAGGCTTCGACTTCTGTAATGACCATAGAAAATTATAAAAACGGTAAATTAGAAGGTTTGCGTTCTGTTTTTTTTCCAAGTGGTAAAATAGCAGAAGAAACCTATTATAAAAATAATTTGAAGAACGGTAGTTCTAAAAAATATTCTGAAAAAGGATATGTATTGGAAGAAGCGAATTATAAAGACAACCAATATGATGGAGAAGCTATTTTTAGAGATGTAGATAATAATATTGTTTCAAAAGGTAGATTCCTTAACGGGAAGAAAGTGGGTACTTGGCAGTTTTTTGAAAATGGCAAATTAACTGATGTAGAGAATCAGAGTAATCCAAAACCTAAAACAGCTGTCAAAACCAAATAATAATTTTTTTTTTAAAAAGGTAGGACTTGTGAACGAAATGTTATAATAAACGAATTCGTTTCAAATCTTTGTACCTTTGCAGCCATAAAAAACAAATTTAATAATGAAACGTGTTGTAGTTGGACTTTCTGGTGGAGTAGATTCGAGTGTTGCGGCTTATTTGTTGCAACAGCAAGGTTATGAGGTTATTGGTCTTTTTATGAAGAATTGGCATGATGATTCGGTAACGATATCTAATGAATGTCCATGGTTAGAAGATAGTAATGATGCTTTATTGGTAGCAGAAAAATTAGGAATTCCGTTTCAGACTGTAGATTTAAGCGAACAATACAAAGAAAAAATCGTGGACTATATGTTCAACGAATACGAGAAAGGAAGAACTCCTAATCCGGATGTACTTTGTAATCGCGAAATAAAATTTGACGTTTTCATGAAAATCGCTTTAAGTCTGGGTGCTGATTATGTGGCTACAGGACATTATTGTAGAAAAAGCGAATCAGAAGTGAATGGGGAAACCGTTTACCAATTGCTTTCTGGAGTAGATAATAATAAAGATCAGTCTTATTTCCTTTGTCAATTATCTCAGGAACAATTGGCTAAAGCTCTTTTTCCAATTGGCGAATTAACAAAACCTCAGGTTCGTGAAATTGCTGCCGAAATGGAATTGGTAACAGCCGAAAAGAAAGATTCTCAGGGATTGTGTTTTATTGGGAAAGTACGTTTGCCGGAATTTTTACAGCAAAAATTACAACCTAAAGCAGGGGTAATCGTTCAAATTGATAAAGACAATTCTATTTATAATATTGGTATTCCAAAAGGATTATCGGATGAAGAAATTTTATCGATAGAAGCGAGTCCTATTGAATATACTCCGGAAATGGGTAAGGTAGTAGGAAGACATCAGGGAGCGCATTATTTTACTGTGGGGCAACGAAAAGGGTTGAATGTGGGTGGGACACCCGAAGCTTTGTTTGTTATTGCAACGGATGTGACTTCTAATGTTATTTATACAGGGATGGGTAATCATCACCCGGGATTGTTTAGAAAAGCTTTATTTGTAGAACAATCGGAAGTGCACTGGATTCGTACCGATATGACTTTAGGTAGTGGAGAAAGCATGAAAGTAAAAGCGAGAATTCGCTACAGACAAGAATTGCAAGATGCCACTTTACATCAATTTGATTCTGGATTGTTTGTTTCCTTTGAGGAACCACAATCTGCAATTACTGAAGGACAATTTGTTGCTTGGTATATTAATGATGAATTGATAGGTTCAGGGGTGATTTCCTAGTTGGAGTTTTAAAAAATAAACAATATATTTAAGTGGTTGATTTCAATTGAAGTTAGCCACTTTTTTATTTATAATGATTATGAAAAAATTCGGTTTGCTTTTTTTTGTATTGATTCCTCTTTTTGTTTTTTCACAAGAAGATGCTTGGGTATATTTTAATAGCAAAATGAATGAACAATATTTTTATGATCATCCTTTGCAAATGTTGTCACAACGCGCAATTGATAGACGTTTGAATCAAAACATAGCTTTGGATTTTAAGGACATTCCAATTAATCAGAATTTCATTTCTATAATCAAAACAGTTTTAGGAATTCAAGTGATGGCTCAATCAAAATGGATGAATGCCATTCATGTCAGAGGTTCTCAAGGTAGTATTAATTCTTTGAAGACATTAGATTTTGTAGAGCGAGTTGATTTTGCAGATAAAACTTTGAATGCAACTAATAAAATAGTTGTTGATTCTAAAGTTGCTTTGGCCGAAAAAAAGAAGGAAAGGAAGAAAGAGAATTCTACTATGGCAACCACTGGTTTTGCGACACAAATAGAAATGCTCAATGGACAGTATTTGCATCAGCAAAATTATAAAGGTTCAGGAAAAATTATAGCGGTTTTAGATGCCGGTTTTGCTGGGGTAGATCAATCGACTCCATTTAAAAGATTGAGAGATAACAATCAAATTCTGGGAGGGTATAATTTTGTAGGCAGAGATGATAATTTTTATGCTCATGATACTCATGGTACCAATGTGTTATCGACGATGGCAGCTTACACTGAAAATGCTCTGATAGGAACAGCTATTGATGCTTCCTATTATTTGTTTGTTACTGAAGACATAAATTCCGAAAATCCGGTAGAAGAGTCTTTGTGGGTCGAAGCTGCTGAAAAAGCCGATAGTTTAGGTGTGGATATCATTAATAGTTCTTTGGGGTATACGGATTTTGATAATACGGCCTATAATATCAATTATACTCAGAGGGATGGTAAAACAGTTTTTGTTACAAAAGGAGCTGAAATTGCTTTTAGTCGTGGTATGCTGGTAATTGCTTCGGCAGGAAATGAAGGTACAACTTCAGACCCTTATATAGGAACACCAGCAGATGCTGTTTCTGTTATAACGGTTGGAGCGGTAAATTTGAATAAACAAAAAGTTGGTTTTAGTTCGATCGGTTCTACAGCTGATGGCAGAATAAAACCGGATGTGATGGCATTAGGACAAAATGTTATTGTTGTTGATCAGCAGGGAAATGCAGTTTATTCGAATGGTACTTCTTTTTCTGCGCCTATTATTTCAGGAATGCTGGCCTGTTTGTGGCAGGCTTATCCTAATGCAACCAATCAGGAAATAAAAGATTTAGTATTGCAATCTTCTAACCGATATGCAAGTCCGGATAATAATTATGGTAATGGAATACCCGATTTTAATTTGGCTTTTAATTTGGGAAATGATTTAAAGAAAGAAGAATTGCAATATTTTGCTGCTTTCCCTAATCCAACTTCCAGTTCCGTTTCAATTCATTTTCCATCTAATTTTAATTCAGGAGCAGTTTGGTTTTTTAGTACTTATGGACAGAAAGTTTTGGAAGAAAATGTAATAGGTACAGAAGCTTCTTTTTCTTTAGAGTCGTTGAGTAATGGAGTCTATTTTTATAAAATTAAATCGGATCTTTTTTCAAAAGAAGGTAAAGTAATTAAAAATTAATTAAGGATGAATAGAATAACATCGCTTTTCAAAATTCAATTTCCCATTATACAAGCCGGAATGGTATGGGTGAGTGGGTATAAACTAGCCAGTGCAGTAAGTAATGCGGGAGGCTTGGGATTGATAGGAGCGGGTTCTATGTATCCCGAAGTTTTAC
>JALRGZ010000335.1 GCA_023253295.1 Flavobacterium sp. | reverse complement strand
TACGGTGAGTCTGGCTATTTTGATTTATATCGTGTATGGCTTTTTTAGTTTTGACCGTGCGGTAGGACAAACCAAGCAAACGATGTTTGTGATGGGCTTGATGCTGGTGGTGTATGTTCCTAAAATTGTGTTGGCTATTGTATTATTAGGCGAGGATATTGTGCGGGTGGTAATGGGCTTAGTGAATTATTTTGTGGAGAATAATAACGAAGGCTTTTTAGGTTCCAGACGAAAATTTGTGAGTCAGTTGGGTTTAGGTTTGGCTGCGATTCCGTTTTTGTCTTTGATTTATGGTGTTACCATTGGGAAATACAATTATAAGGTTATTAAACAACGCATCTTTTTCCCTGATTTACCGGACGCTTTTGATGGTTTTACGATTACTCAAATTTCGGATGTGCATTCGGGGAGTTTTGATAATCCGGAGAAGATCAATTATGCGATTGATTTGGTCAACGAGCAAAATTCGGATCTGATTTTGTTTACAGGAGATATTGTCAATACCCACGCTACAGAAATGCATCCATGGATTGATGCTTTTAATCGCATCAAAGCGCACGAATATGGTAAGTTTTCCGTTCTAGGTAATCACGACTATGGCGAATATGTTACCTGGCCTTCTCAGATAGCTAAGGATCAAAACTTTAAGGAAATTAAAGATTTATATGGGCAAATAGGGTTTCAGCTGTTGTTGAATGAACATACTTTTATCCAAAAAGGGAAAGATAAAATTGCCTTAGTAGGAGTAGAGAACTGGGGTAAAAATTTTAAACAGGCAGGGGACTTGGAAAAAGCTTCTGAAGGCTTGAGAGGGAATGAGTTTAAAATTTTGATGAGTCACGATCCGAGTCACTGGGAATATGAGGTGAAAAATGATGAGATGCATTATCATTTAACGCTTTCAGGGCATACGCACGGCATGCAGTTTGGGATTGAAATTCCGGGTTATTTTAAGTGGAGTCTGGCGCAGTATGTCTACAAGCAATGGGCGGGATTATATGAGCATTTAGGGCGTTATGTCTACGTAAACCGTGGTTTTGGTTTTCATGCTTATCCGGGTAGAGTGGGAATTATGCCGGAAATTACGGTTATCGAGCTAAAAAAAGGGGATAAAGTAGCATAATTCGTTAAAAATGCTACATTTGTATCATAGAAAAATTATTTTTTTCTTAGATTTAAAAATTAATTCGTTGATTTTATGTCAAAATTTGGAGAACTTATAAGTGCACATGTACCTGTGTTGATTGATTTCTACACAGAGTGGAACGAATCTTCGGTTTCCATGCACGAAGTGATTAGAGATGTTGCTGCTGCTCTTGGTGATAAAGCAAAAGTGATAAAAATTGATGTGGATAAAAATCAAGAACTGGCGGAAGCATTGCGAATTAAAGGATTGCCAACACTGATGGTGTATAAAAACGGTCAGATGGTCTGGAGACAATCCGGAGAATTAGATGCGAATTCGCTAATCAGTATCGTACAGGATCAAATTTAGTTATATAGCTTCAAAAGAATAGTTGTTTTGAGCCAGATGTTCAAGAACTCTGGGTAAAACATATTCTAAGTTTTTAAAGGCTTTTGCACTGTCGTGAAATACGATGATACTTCCGGATTGGGTGTTGTTCAATACGTTATCTAAGCATTTTTCTTTACTTATATTGGTGTCAAAGTCGGCACTGAGAACATCCCACATGATTATTTTGTAACCCTGTTGTCGGAGCTTTTTAGCCTGGGCTGGTTTTATTTTGCCGTAAGGCGGACGGAATATTTTAGATTTTAGATGTAAGAATTCAGAATTCAGATTTGAAATACTGTTTTCACATAATTGAGTATTTTTAATATATTCAATAGTGCTATTTTTCCATCCATTCAAATGATTGTAGGTGTGATTGCCAATGCTGTGCCCTTTTTCAATTATTTTACTAAAGATTTCAGGATTGGCAGCGATATTTTTGCCTATGCAAAAGAAGGTCGCTTTGGCATTGTATTTATCTAATTTGGTCAAAACCCATTCGGTTATTTCGGGAGTGGGACCATCGTCAAACGTAAGGTAGATTTTCTTTTCCTGATTGGGAATGTCCCAAATGAGATTAGAAAATAGCCTTTTAATAATTGAGTTGGTCTTAATCCAATAGGGTTTCATTTGAATTTTCTTTACTACTAAAGATAAAAAAAATGTAGCAATCTGTTGGAATCCGGATTGCTACATTTTTTTATAAAATCTATTTTTTCTTATTCTTTATCTCTGCCAAAACGTTGGAAGATGTCAACATAAGTATTGAAAACGGCTCTGTGTTTTTGGAAGAAAGCAGTGTCATTGTTTTTCTTCATTACTTCTAATAGTGCTCGGTAACGTTCGATATCAGTTACAATGTCAATCGCTAAGCTTGTTTGGTCTGAAGGACTCATTTTGCTGTAGTAATTCAGGTTTTCTTTGTATTTACCAACTAGTTTATCTAAAAGAGTATGTGCTTGAGTTGTTTCGCCTACTTTGTAATAACCATCCGTAAAAGGTTCTAATAAAGAGTAGTAGCCAAATTTATCTACAGGCATTTTTTCCATAGCTAAAGCAATTACTTTTTTAGCTTTATCTGTTTTTCCTTCCTGAATTAATTGATTCATTAATCGGGAAAGATTAGTTCGGTAAGTAATACTTTCGCGACGTGTTTCCGGATCGTGATAGATGTTTCCGTCGCTATTGCCCCAATCCCAACTCATGATGATGTTGTACATTTTGTCGCTGTCAATTTTTCCCATTTCCATTGGATTTCCATCTTTTGGAATTGAAGTTTTAACAGGAACTAATTTGTAAACCATACCGTCTAATTGAAGGTAGTCTTTCATCCAAAGGTATTCTTCGTCGTCAAAAGCACCTCCACTGAAATAGATTGGTCGTTTCCAGTTATTGTTAGCTACAAGGTCTAACATCATTAAGCGATTTTTATATAAAGCACTTCCCTTGATGTCGATATCAATATAAGGAACAATGGAATCGTAATCTTTCTCAGCTACTATTTTGTTTTTAATAATAGTGTTTTTGTCAACTGGAATTCTAACCTGATTTGTTGGGTAGAAATGGATAATTTGTCCATTTTGCATTTCTACTGTAGATTTAGGATGTTTTACGAAATCCATGAATCCTTTTACAGTCCAACGTGTTTTTATTTTAGGGATGCTCACTACATAATCCAATTTATCACCCACATATTGATCATGAGTAAATGAAATAGGAAGCGGTTCAGATTCGTAGGTTTTCGTTTTCATTTGGTCAATGTACCAGTCCGTCATGAAAAGACTCGTATTTACGATTTTTACATCGGTTCTGTAGCCTTCGATTTCTTGTGCATACCACAATGGGAAGGTGTCATTATCTCCAATAGTAAACAATATGGCATTAGGGTCGCAAGAACTTAAATATGCTTTGGCCATTGCTAATGCGGTGTATTTGCCAGAACGGTCATGATCGTCCCAGTTCTCGGAAGCCATAATTACCGGAGCTGCAAGTAATGAAGCGGCTACAATAACAGGCCCAATGATTTTTGGAGACACATATTTTTTAGCGCTTTCGTATAAAGAATAAACGCCAAGTCCTATCCAAATAGCGAATACATAAAACGAACCTACCAAGGCATAGTCTCTTTCTCTTGGTTCGAAAG
>JALRGZ010000283.1 GCA_023253295.1 Flavobacterium sp. | reverse complement strand
CTACCATTAGTGTTTTGATAAGTACTTTTATGATTGGATTTGCTTCCTATTATGTATTAACATTTATGGGGTTTAGAGTCCAATTGATTCACGCCATGCTTTTTGGTGCATTAATATCCCCAACAGATCCTATTTCTGTTTTAAGCATTTTAAAAAGTACAGGGATTTCAAAGTCATTAGAAACAATAATTGCCGGCGAGTCGCTATTTAATGATGGTGTAGCGGTAGTTGTTTTTATTACTTTATTAAAATTAGCTAGTCCTGGTGCTGATTTAGATGCTACAAGTATTCTGCTGTTGTTTGGTCAAGAAGCCATTGGAGGAATTCTTATTGGTCTTATCATTGGTTTTATAGGATTCAAATTAATAGCCAGTATTGATAATTATCAAGTTGAAGTATTAATTACATTAGCCATTGTTATGGGTGGTTATACGCTTGCGCATTATATCCATGTATCCGGACCTCTTGCAATGGTGGTTGCGGGATTAATTACCGGAAATCAAAGTAAAACTTTAGGAATGTCCGACATTACAGCAAGATATGTGGATGGTTTTTGGGAATTAATAGACGAAATACTAAATGCGCTGCTATTTGTTTTAATAGGTTTAGAATTATTAGTGATTCAAACGGATAAAAAAATAATCTTGGTAGCCCTAATCATTTTAGCAATTACTCTCATAACCCGTTATATCTCGATATTCGTTCCATCAATATCAGTAAGACTTAAAGAAAGAATTACTCAAAAAACGAGACTCATATTAACTTGGGGCGGTTTAAGAGGCGGTATTTCTATTGCACTGGCATTATCTATCAATCCAGAATACCATAAAGAAATCTGGGTAACGATAACTTATATTATTGTGTGTTTTTCTATTTTAGTACAAGGATTAACTATTGGAAAATTTGCTAAAAAAATGCAACTATAATTTAAAAAACAAAAACTAATTCATCAATACTTTATTGTATTTATTACGGTATTCGATAGGTGTTAATCCTGTCATTTTCTTGAAAATAGTTCGGAAAGATTTCGTGTCGTTATAACCAATTTCAAACATAACTTCATTGATATTTTTACGACTATTTTCAAAATTTCGTTTGGCAAATTCTATTTTCACCCGGTTGATATATTCTAAAACCGAATTATTAGTCACTGATTTAAACCGTCTTTCAAAACTACGACGCCCTAATCCTACATAAACAGCTAATTCATCAATAGAAATACGTTCTTCAATATTATTTTCTATAAAATCTTGTGCTTTTTTGATAGCTTCATCAGCATGCTTTTTTTGTCCTTGAAACAAAGCAAAGGCCGATTGACTTTCTCTGTCTATATCTATTGCAAAATATTTCGAAGCTAAAATTGCTGTAGGTCTATCAGTATACTTTTCTACCAAATGCAATAATAAATTCCAATATGAATTAGCACCTCCACTAGAATAAATCCGGGATTCTTCAGTAAGAATACTCCCCTCCACCACTTCAACATTTGGAAACATTATCCTACATTCATTTTGAAACCCCCAATGCGTTGAACATCTTTTACCATCAAGTAATCCTGTAGCAGCTAATAAAAAAGCCCCTACACAAAGTGAAGCAACTTCTGATCCTTTTTCATACTGTTCTTTTATCCAAAGTAAAAGTTCTGAATTTTCTTCAATAGCTTTTTGCATATCTCCAAATAATGCCGGAATAATAATCAAATCTGTTTTCTTAATCTCACTAATCAACTGAGTTGGATTTACAGTATACAATCCATTATTCAGTTTAATTTCTGACTTCATTCCCACTAATTGTACATCAAACAAAGGCTGCAATTGGGCAACAGCCAAAAATTGATTCACCATAGAAAATAAATATTGCGGATCGGCTATAGCCTGCAAAACAGATAATTCAGGAACTAAAATACTAAGATGCTTCATTGTGTATAATTTATATTCAATAACCAAAAATACTTTTTTTTAATATATCTCTCCCTTTACTCTTATCCCTTATTTAGCTTTAAACAAGGAATTACCAAAACTAAACATCGATTATATAACGATTTTAATTATTAATTTCTGATATTTTTTTACAATTCATTTTCTATTTAATTTCACTATTATTTGACGCAAATCCCCTTTTTGTTGTCATTAATACACATTATTAATTCGATAAAAATTATAGAAATTTGCATTATTAGTAATCATTTAAAATAGAAATAAAATGGCAAAAGTATCTATCTACCTTAATTTTCAAGGCAACACTGAGGAAGCCTTCAATTTTTACAAAAAAGTATTTAATACTGAATTTACAGGTCCTGTCATGTATATGAAAGATGTCCCAACTCAAGAAGGACAACCACCACTTTCTGAAGAAGATGGCAACAAAGTAATGCATATATGCCTGCCTATTTTAGGAGGAACACAAATTATGGCTACAGATATGCTGGAATCCATGGGACACAAACTTACTATAGGAAACAACACAACTATCAATCTGGAACCCGATACCAGAGAAGAAACAGAACGACTGTTTAATGCTTTATCTGAAGGTGCTTCTGATATTGCTCCACTGCAAGATATGTTCTGGGGTGATTATTGGGGCTGTTGCTTAGATCGTTTTGGTATTCGATGGATGTTTAATCATCATGATGCAAAATAAAACTAATTAGTTATTCACAGCTATTATATGTTTCAACCAATATTTTTTTTCAAAAAAGGCTACGAAAAAAGCTCTTTAGCACGCAACCTAAACTCGAAATAACAATCTATTAGTATGAAATCATTATATCCTTGTTTGTGGTTTGATGGTCAAGCCAAAGCTGCAGCAGAATATTATTGTTCCATATTCCCGAATTCAAAAATCACTAGCGAAAACCCAATGGTAGTTCGTTTTGAATTAAATGGTTTTCAGTTCATGGGATTAAATGGTGGATCACAATATCAATTTTCAGCTGCTAATTCTTATGTTGTGGAATGTGAGACTCAACAAGAAATTGACCATTACTGGGAAAAACTTGGTACAAACGGCACATACAATCAATGCGGTTGGCTAGATGATCCATTTGGCGTTTCATGGCAAATAATTCCCTCCATTTTAGAAAAATTAATGGCTGATCCTGAAAAAGCGCCAAGAGTAGTACAAGCTTTTATGCAAATGAGCAAATTTGATATTGAAACTTTAATGAATGCTTAAATAATGGGAAAACTAAATTCATTTACATTTATCACTTTAGATGGTTACTACAAAAGCATTAAACATGATACTAGTTGGCATCATCACAGTGAAGAGGCTACAAAGTTTTCTGAAGAAAGCTTAGCATCAGGAAACACCTTGCTTTTTGGAAGAAAAACATACGAAATGATGGCTGCTTTCTGGCCTGATCCAATGGCGAATGAATCTTTTCCAAAAGTAGCTGAAAGAATGAATTTAGCTAATAAATTAGTAATTTCAAATAGTATAACCCAAACGAATTGGAAAAACAGTCAATTGCTTCCCTCTGATTGGTTGAGAGAAATTAAAAAACTCAAAGAAAATACAAATATTACACTTTTAGGCAGTGGTAGTATTTTAAAACAATTGGCTGAAGCTGAATTAATAGACCAATTTCAATTTCTAATCGATCCTATCGTTATCGGAAACGGCTATTCTATTTTTAAAGACATAATAAATCCTATTCATTTTAACTTATTAGATTCAAAAATATTTCAAGATGGCTCTATATTAATCACTTATTCAAAAAAATAATAAAATGACAACAACAAAAACCAATAAAATAATCTTTTGGACAGCAACGATTCTTATTTTCTTATTTGAAGGTGTTATGCCTGCACTAACCTTCCAATCAGAAATGGCAAAAGAAGGCATGAAACATTTAGGCTATCCCGAATATTTTGGAAATGCATTAGTAGTATTTAAAATTCTAGGCGTTATAGCTTTAATAATTCCGCAAATACCAAAACGATTAAAAGAATGGGCTTATGCAGGTTTTGTATTTGACTTTCTTTTTGCAGCCATCAGTCATTATGCTATAGACGGAATGAGTTTTGATGCTTTCTTCCCATTTATAGTATTGGCAGTTTTAATGGTTTCATATATTTATTACCACAAAATTAATTCAGTGAATTCTTGAGAAATATGTCTTAATCAGGTTTAAAATGATAGAAGTTTTTTGCACCAACATCACTTGTAAAAATCAGGCAGCTTTAATTTTACAAAAGCTGTCTGAAACTTTTTCGAACTGTTACTTCAATTTTGACTTGGAAGATTGTGATAATATCTTAAGAGTTGAAAGCAAAAAAAGCAATGTTAATATTGAAGCTGTTTTAAATTTGGTTCGTGATTCAGGCTTCCAAATTAGTGTTTTAAAAGACGTATAAAATTTGTCTTTTTTAAACTAATTCATCAAAATCAAAATACCAATCTTTCTCTTTTTGATACCATAATTGCCCTGCTGAAACTTCCAGTGGACAATCAAAATTGTTAGTATATAAAGCGCCTGTTCCTAAACCTTGAGGCATCGGATTTTGTAAAGAATAAGTCCATTGCGCAATAGCATTTAAGCCAATATTACTCTCTAAAGCAGAGGTAATCCACCAGCCAATTTGGTACTTTTCGGCTAAGGAAATCCACTCTTGTGTTCCTTTAAAACCACCCACAAAACTTGGTTTCAAAATGATGTATTGGGGTTTAATTTTTTGCAGTAATAGTTCTTTTTCTTCCAAAGAAAACACTCCAATCAATTCCTCATCTAAAGCAATAGGAAAAGGAGTGGTTTTACATAACTCTGACATCCTGTCAGTGTTGTTTTTTTGAATAGGCTGTTCAATACTATGTAATTGAAATCCAGATAATTTATTTAATTTATCTAAAGCTTCATTTAAACCAAAAGCACCATTAGCATCTACCCTAATTTCAACCTGATCAGGAGTAAAATATTGACGAATATAACGCAGTAATTCCAGTTCTTTTTCGAAATCTATGGCGCCAATTTTAAGTTTGACACAACGAAAACCCTGAGCTAGTTTTTCTTCGATTTGCTCCTTCATAAAAGCTGCCTCTCCCATCCAAATCAGACCGTTAATCTCGATTGATTTTTCGCCTTCGGTAAAAGCAGAAGGAAAGAGTAAAAAAGGTGTTTCGCTCTCCAAAGACAGGAAAGCCATTTCGACCCCAAACTGTATCGAAGGAAACTCCATTAAAGACTCCCAAAGCACCTCTTTCCCTAAATGAATATTAGCGCATGTCCATTGCAGTTTTTCTTCATAATCAGGACGGTCATCAGCACTTAATCCTCTTAAGATTCCGCACTCTCCTATTCCCTTTTTTCC
>JALRGZ010000079.1 GCA_023253295.1 Flavobacterium sp. | reverse complement strand
AAAAATCCAGCTTTAAAACATTTAATGTTGTTGTTAACACAATAATGCTAAACTACAGACAGATTCTAAACTACTTTGATCAAAGAAGTACAAATGCAGCAGCAGAATCTTTTAATGCAAAAATAAAGAACTTCCGAAATTATTTTAGAGGCGTCAGAAACACAGAGTTTTTCCTTTATAGATTAACTAGATTATTTGCTTAATCCCCAAGTTTTAGACTTGATCCGATAAAACTTAAATCGGATTTTGGTTCGATTTCAATTGGGTTGTTGTTTTTTCTAAATAGTTTGGCTGTTAAGTTTCCTTTTAAAATGATTTTACCGTTTTTAATTTCCAGCCAGCTTCCTTCTTTTAATCCTAAAACGGGGAAATTATTAAATTGGTGAAATTCTTTGATTCTTGTTTCTCGAGATTCTCCCATATGGATTGATTGAGTATCTTTGTCTAAATAATGAACATTTAAATTAAAAGGGATTAATCCTAAAGTTTGAAAGCTTGGTGGGTAAATGATGGGCATGTCATTTGTGGTTTGCATGCTTAGTCCTCCAATGTTACTGCCGGCACTCGTTCCCAGATAAGGAGTTCCTTTTTCAAGAGTTTCTTTTAATACGGTCATAATTTTATGATGATATAATTGATTGACCAGTAAAAAAGTATTTCCCCCGCCTGTAAAAATTCCTTCTGCTCTTTTTATGGCTAAAGCAGGGTTTTCAAATTCGTGAATGCCTTTGACGCTAATATCTATTTTAGCGAAAGCTGCAGCTGTTTTTTGTGTGTATTCTTCATGCGAAATCCCATTAGGTCTGGCATAAGGAATGAATAATAGTGTATTACAATTTTTGAAATGTCGTTTTAATTCAGCTAATAAATATTCTAGATAGTCCCCTCCGTGTAAAGTGGATGTACTAGCTAAAAGTAAGTTTTTCATTCGGTTATATTTTTAAGTGTGTAAAGGTAGGGATAGCTGTGTTAAGTGCTGATTATTATTAACAATTTTTTATCAGCTTCTTAGTAACAAATTGGGATTAGCTTATGTTAAATTTACCTTTTTGAAATACAGTTAGATGCGTCAATTTCTTGTAAGCCTTTTTAGTTTTTTTGTAGTATTTTCTTTTAGTCAAAGTAGAGATTCTCTTAGCTTAAAAGGAAAGGTGAACGCCTATGTTTCCAATTTAGAAGGGGTATATGTGATTAATTTGAAAACGGAGCATACTGTTTTTACAGATGAAACAGGAAATTTTACGATAAAGGCTAGTGTTGGAGATACCTTGGTGTTTTCAGGATTGCAATTTAAGCGAAAAGAAGTAGTCTTGTGTGAGGAGGATTTTGGTAGTGAAATTCTAGATGTTCATTTAGTGGCTATCGCTCATGAATTAAACGAAGTAATGGTGAGAAATTATAGTAATATTAATGCTATTTCGCTCGGAATAGTTTCTCCTAATTTAAGGACTTATACGCCTGCTGAAAGGAAACTTGCTACCGCAAGTTCGGCAAGATTAAATCCTCAGGGCTTGGATCCAATTATTAATTTGATTTCCGGTCGGACAGCAATGCTGAAGAAAGAGGTAGCGGTAGAGAAGAAGGAAACTTACATGGCTATGTTGGAAAAAATGTTTGATAAGGAGCATTTTATTAATACATTACATCTACCTTTGGATTATATAAAAGGCTTTGAATATTATGTAGTGGATAATCAAAAATTCACTAAAATATTAGATACAAAAAATAAGACTACTATTGAGTTTTTGCTTGGAGAATTAGCCGAAAAATACAAAGAGATCATTGCGTGTGAAAATCAATAATACTTATTTTTTAATTTTTATTTTGTTTTGTCAATTTGTTTTTTGTCAAAAAACGGACAGAAAAGAAATGTGTGGGATCATTCTTGTCGATTCTACTTTAGTTGAAGGGGTTAATGTTGTAAATGAAACAAGTCAACAATCTATTTCAAGTGATAGAGATGGAAATTTTATTCTTTTTCTAAAAGAAGATGATGTTTTGGTTTTTTCTGCTGTAAATCTTGTAACTTTACGTAAAAAGATAATTCTTGCGGATTTAGGGAAGGCTGTTTTGAAAATACAACTTCAGAAGAATAATATACTTCTAAAAGAAGTTGTTATTCAGGAAGATTCTCATATTACAGCTGAGAATTTAGGGATTATTCCATATGGTCAAAAAAAATATACTGTTGCTGAAAGAAGATTATATTCTGCCAGATCAGGTTTGCTTGACCGACCATTAAATTGGATTTCAGGGAGAACTGCCCGACTTAAAAAAGAGGTAGCCGTTTCTGAAAAAGAGCAATTAATGGCGAAGTTAGAATATCTTTTTGAAGAGAATTTTTATACTGAAACTTTAAAAATTCCGAAAGATTATATTAGAGATTTTCAATTGTTTTGTATTGAAAATGACTATTTTGTTATATCGGTTAAAGCCAAAAACAAAGTTTTGTCAAAATTCTATATTCTTTCATTGGCTAAAGATTACAATAAAATCACTGTATATGAGAACTAAAATAACATTATTGTTTTTACTTCTGCTTGGACAATTTTCTTTTGGTCAAATAGGAGCAAGGATAAGTTTAGAGGGGCAGGTTAGAAATGATTTAGTGCCTGTAGAAAATGTTATTGTTCTTAATGCTAATTCGAATATAGGAACTGTGGTTGATTTATATGGTTCATTTAAAATAATGGCAAAAGCCAATGATACTTTGGTGTTTTCAAGTTTGCTGTTTAAGTCCAAAAGAATAGTGCTTAAAGCCAGTGATTTTATGGAGCCAAAATTAGTAGTCAAATTAGATGTTTTTACTAATGAATTGGCTGAAGTTCTTGTTCGTGCTCAGAAAGAATTAAGTCCTATTAGTGGGGATACTCAGAAATATGTAGATTTAAAATATTTTGATGATGAGAAGTCTTCTCCTAAAAACAGATTGATGCCGCCAAATGGGATAATTGAAAATGGAGTTGATTTTGTTCGGATTTACAAAGATGTTTTAGGCGTTTTACGAAAAAGTAATCCACGAAACACTGATTTTTATAAAGACACCAGTTTTTCGGAAGTGGTAATGAATAAGGTGAATTATTCCTTTTTCTCGAATACACTTCATTTGAATGATGACGAAATTAAATTGTTTTTAATCTATTGCGAAAATGATTCCAAATCCAGAGTTCTAATGCAGCCTAGTGAAGAATTTAAGCTGATGGATTTTCTCATTACGAAGAATGATGAATATAAAAAAATCACCCAGTATAAATAATTATTTTATCTCAGAATAAGCCTTTTGGTTAGCTTGATAAAGGTCTTATTTTATGAAAAAATTAAAAGTAGACTTTTTTAATTTTGGTATATTTGCCAAAAAAAATACACAGAATATGTTTGGTATAGGAGGAGGAGAGTTAGTCTTTATAATGTTTGTAGTGTTATTACTTTTTGGATCAGATAAGATTCCGGAAGTTGCTCGTACAATGGGTAAGGCTATGGCTCAATTAAAAAATGCGACAAACGATATAAAGAATGAAATTCAAAAAGGTGCGGAAGAAAATGGTTTGGATGCAAAATCCTTGACAGAAATGACAGGTGGAATTAATTCTCAGATTAATAAGGTTACAGAAGATCTTTTAGGAGATACAGTGGCTCAGGCTACTAAAATTCAGGAGGATATTGAAGATATTGCTGGTCCCGTAAAACGTAGTTTGTAATGTTAGAGAAACTCCTTTCATTAGATACTAACCTTTTTGTTTTTTTAAATGGACTAGGCTCTGAAACTTACGATGGTTTTTGGCTTTTTATAACTAAACAAACGCATTGGACCCCACTTTTTTTAGTGTTATTATATATTATTTATAAAAAACTAGGAAGAAAACAAATGCTTTATGTGTTGTTATTTGTAGCTGTTATTATCTTAATTACGGATCAATGTACAAATTTGTTTAAGTATGGATTTCAAAGATTACGCCCATGTAATAATCCTGAAATAAAAACAATGATTAGAATTGTTCAATCCCGTTCTTCGTTTAGTTTTTTCTCAGGTCATGCAGCTAATAGTATGGCAGCAGCAATGTTTATTTATCATATTATCAAGCCTTATTTTAAATATGCATTTTTATTGTTTTTGTGGCCGTTAATTTTTGCTTACAGTCGTATTTATTTAGGATTGCATTATCCTCTGGATATTCTATGTGGTTATTTGTTTGGTATGACTACCGGATTTATAGCTTATAAATTATATCAGTTTACACAAATAAAATATTTTCCACTTTAATTTTTTAAGGTGTTCAAATAAAAAAGCTCCTATTCAATAATCTGAATAGGAGCTTTTTTGTGGATTTATGTTTTAAAGTACTCTGCTTACTGTTAATCCGTCACGGATAGGAAGTAAAACAGTTTCTACTCTGGGATCCTCTTTTAATAATTGATTGTATTCAAGTAAAACTTTAGTACTAATATCTTTTGGGTTTAAAGGCTCTAATACTTTTCCGCTCCATAATACATTATCTGATAAAATGATGCCTCCTCTATTCATTCTCGGAACAATCAATTCAAAATAATTCAAATAATTTTCTTTGTCGGCATCAATAAAAACCAAATCAAATTTTATATCTAAATTTGGGATGATATCAATAGCTTCGCCTAAATGCTGTACAATTTGTTTTCCCCAGGGAGATTTGTCAAAATGTTTTCTTTGAAAATCGACTAATTCTTCTTTAATATCGATAGTGTGTAAAATACCATTTTCCTGCATTCCTTCGCACAAACACAAAGCAGAATAACCGGTATAGGTTCCAATCTCAAGAATAGTTACAGGACGAATTAATTTAGAAAGCATGCTTAGAACTCTACCCTGAAAATGACCGCTCAGCATTCTTGGCAAGAGGATTTTTTGATAGGTTTCTTTGTTTAAAGCCGCTAATAATGCTGGTTCGTTTTCAGAATGTTGTTCAACATAATCTTCTAATTCCGGAGAGATGAAATGCATTTTTTTATTTTTTTTATTTTGGGCAAAGTTACCAAATTATAAAAACAACACATTAGCATTTATGTGAATAGATGTGATAAATCAACAAATAGTCCTTAAATTTGCACCATGCAAATCGAGAAAAAAGACATACGAGCTCTATCTAAAGAAGAATTACGCAATT
>JALRGZ010000260.1 GCA_023253295.1 Flavobacterium sp. | reverse complement strand
CTTCATGTGTCAGTCTGCCTTTTCCGTTCCAAACCGAATACTTTTTAAAATCGGCACTCACCATAGCCACTTTATTCAAATTTTCAGGAGTCAATAGTGTATCTAATTCCTGATGATCAAAATAAATATAACTTGGATATTTTGAATAAGTTGAAGCATTTGGTCTGTTACCTGAAACAATAATTTTAATGCTTTTATCATTAATCAGTGTTTCATATTTTTTTAAAATTGTAATCAGATGATTTAATGTTGGTACAGCCTCAGTTTTGATATCAATTAGTAAAAAAAGTTCTTTATTTTTTTTAAAGTCCATTTTTTGTGTTTGTACCAAAGGTTTCAGATATAAATTTTCGAGCGTTCTTTCAGGTCGAATATCTGTTTCGTTATGAGCAACAAACAAATCATTATCCTTTAAAAAGATATCAGCTTCAATAGATGTTGCTCCATTTGCGTAAGCATCCCAAAAAGGAACAGTCTGATTATAATCATTATGAGAATGTACTTTTGTAGTGTTTTGAGCGTAAAGTGTAATGCTTGTTCCTCCAAAAAGAAAAAACAAGATATAAATAAAATATTGTTTCATTGAAAATGAGTTGATAAATTATGGTATTCCTTTATTTCTGTTTATCAAATTCAATTAATAAACAAGTACAGGTTTTTATTTTGTTATTAAAAAGGCAAAAAAAATTAAAGGCTGATAATAGCATTTGCTACTGCAAAAACTAGCCAGCCTTTAACCAACAAAAATTTAACTTAAATTATTAATACCCTTTATTTTGATTTAAATATCCGGGAGTATTTGAAGCACCATCGATAGCTACCTGAGGTATTGGGAACAATCTGTGATTAACATCAGTATCTGTTTTTTCAGTCCATGTGTCTTCATAGTGTCCAAAACGAATCTGATTCGTTCTTCTTAAACCTTCCCAGTAAAATTCAAAACCTAATTCTCTGTACAAAATGTCTAAAGAGATAGAAGGCAAAGCTGCAGGAATTGGGGCACGTGCCGTTCTGGAAGTTCTTACTGTATTCATATCTGCTAAAGCTCCGGCAGTATCACCGTTTCTCAATTTAGCTTCAGCACGCATCAAGAAAATTTCAGCATATCTTAGTAACACGATATCTACACTACTATAATTATTTCCATCCGGTGAAGTATGACTAAATTGGTATTTAGATACTCTATAACCTGCATGATGTAACCTTCCTTCATTAGTAAAATCTACTTTTAAAGTCAGATCAACATAACCTACATTTTTATCCGGTCCGTTACCTTTAATTTGTTTTACAGGATAAATTCGGTATCCGGTATCACATTTGTAAAAAGCCCCATTTGCATCTTTTCTGGCTGCCCATGGAATTCCTCTTAAAATTCCTCTGTCAATTTCAAATTCTTCTGCTTTTACACAATAATAATGATCCTGATCATTAAGCGGAGAAAATCCTGTAAGATCTTTTAAATTTTCCGGTACATGAGCGTTGTCCTGATAAAACCTGGCATCCGCTTCTGCAGGATCCACACTTCCATACGCATCCACCCAGGTTTGATAAAAATCAGATGTTATGGCAGGACCATCAGTTCCATCTGCCTCAATTGACTCTGGTCTTGGGAACATTGATCCCGGAATTGACCAATAAGCCCAACGATTGTTTTCATTTTTCAAAACACCTCTTTGATCCAGAGCAAATATTAATTCCTTATTCGAATTATTATCATCATTAAACAAATCAAAATATTCCGGTGACAAAGTGAATTTTCCAGAATTGATAATATTATCGGTATACTTAATTACCTTGTTCATGTCTTCAGTAGTAAATGTAGGTGTTCCGTAAGGATCTCTGTATACTGCTGCATTCAGATTTAATCTGGCCAAAAATCCCCAAACTGCTGCCTGAGTCATTCTACCCGGTCCTTTATCAGTATTAATCACATCAACTACTGACAATAATTCACTTTCGATATAATCAATAGCATCCTGACCTCTAAGTACCTCTGAAGTAGCAGCCGATGATTCTTTTTTAAATACTAACCCCCAACTGTCTAAAGTCATCATATTCAAATAAGCTCTCAATGCTTTCATTTCATAAAGCGCACCTTCTGCTTCTTTATTTCCACTTTCTGCCATAGGAGTTAACACCTCGATTGCAGATAAAGTTCTGGAGATATTTTTAGTTAATTCGTTCCAGGAACTGGTTACTAAATCATTAGTCGAAGTAATCGTATGAGTGTGTGTAGCCAAATATTTTCCACCATCATACCAGTCAGTTCCACCACGATAAGGTAAAATTGCTTCATCACTGGCTATTAACTGCAATCCATAATAATTAGTATGTATCCATGTAGATGAAATCTGACCATAAGCCGGTGCAATAGCTCCACTGATTGCTTCAGCCTGACCACTGCCTGTTAAAGATTCATCTAATACTTCTTCATTTAAATTGGTACAACTCCAGTTGAATAATAAACTCGCTGAAAGAGCTGCTAATAATATTTTATTTTTCATTTTGATTCTTTTTTAATTAAAATGCTACGTTTAATCCAAACAAAACAGTTCTGCTTTTTGGATAGCTGAAATAATCAATTCCAAACGTTTGAATACCTCCTACAGGACTTCCTGTGTTGATTTCAGGATCATATCCGCTGTATTTAGTCAATACGAATAAATTTTGTCCTGTTACCGATAAACGAATGTTTTGCATTACATTATCCAATCCTATTAATTTTGGATTAAGGTTATAACCTAAAGTGGCATTGTTTAATCTTAAGTAACTTCCGTTTTCTAAATATCGGGTAGAAACTAAATTAGAGTTAGTGGCTGCTTCATTGGAGAATTCAGAAGCTCTGTTTGTAGTATTAAAAGAGTTCACTAAATTTCCTTTATTGAAAGAGCTCATAGCTACGTGATTGTAAATTTTGTTCCCTCCAGCACCATTAAAATTCAGTCCTAAATCAAAACTCTTATAATTAAAATTCAAGTGGAATGCATAAATATAGTCTGGCATAGCACTTCCGGCCACAATACGGTCATTATCCAGGATCTCGCCATCATTATTTTGATCTGCAAATTGATTCAAACCATCAGATCCTATCCCTGTAAACTCTAACATATAGAATGATCCTATAGATTCTCCGTTAAGTACTCCATTGATAGTAGCTCCTGTTTGACCTGATCCCTGAGCTCCTCCGGTAGTTAAAATTTTATAAGGAGAGTTTACGACTTTATTTTTAGTTAAAGAAATATTCCCCCCAATGTTGTAACTAAAATCGGCTTTTTTATCACTGTTATAATCTAAAGCTAATTCAATACCATTGTTTTTAATTTCCATATTAGGAATATTAGTCCAATATTTATCAGTAGGCTGAATTGGATCAGTCGGGGCTACTTCTAATAATATATTTCCGGAAACTTTATTAAAATAATCAACAGTACCAGTTAAACGATTGTTGAATAATCCAAAATCCAAACCAACATTTGTTTGTGTAGAAACTTCCCATTGAATATTAGGGTTTGCTAATCGGGTATAGATAGAACCATAAGGATAACCACTCAAATCTGTTGCTGAAGGATCTAACGGATAAGTATCATTTCCTGTATTGCTTTCTGTGTAACTTGCTTTAGTTATTTTAGATGGGATTTCCTGGCTACCTGTTTGTCCCCAGCTTGCTCTTAATTTTAAATTATTGATTACTTCAGAATCCTGTAAAAAGTCTTCTTTACTAATATTCCACCCTAAAGCTACAGATGGGAAATAACCATATTTATTATTCTTACCAAATTTCGAAGAACCATCAGCTCTCATTGTTCCTGTAAACAAATATTTGTTATCATAAGAATAATTGACTCTTCCAAAGAAAGACTGCAATTCATTTTTAGTAGCATAAGCTGATTGCGTAGTTGGTTCACTTGCTGTTTCAATTTGATATCTTGGCTCTACTCCATTATCAGGAAAACCGGATAAGCTAAAGCTTTTTTGACTCACAAATGTTTTTTGATAGGTATGACCTAACAGAAAAGTGAAATTATGTACTCCTTCATTTAAATTATAAGTCAATGTATTCTCAAATAAAGAATTGCTATTTGTGGTAAAGGTAGAATTCAAAGAACCTATTGTTGTATTCGTTTCAGTTGTATAAGGAATGTTTTGAATATCTCTGTCTGTCAAAGAATAATCTACTCCTAAATTCAACTTATACGTTAATCCTTTTAAGATTTCATAAGAAGGTGAAATATTAGCCAGGATTCTGTTGTTATTAGTGAAATCACCATATATTTTTTCACTAATCAATGGATTAACTACATCATTACTTAAAGTAGTAGTTGGCACTCCATTCGTATAAGGTGCATCAGTAGGATTCATTGTCAGCATATTACCTACGATTGATCTTGCATCCGGACGGGTATTATCCAATTTGGTAGCCGTCATATTAAAGGTAACATTAAACTTATCATCAAGTGCTTTCTGACTTAAATTCAATCGTCCTGAATAGCGTTTTAAATTACTGTTTCTCAAAATTCCTTCCTGATCATCATAACCTACAGAAGCTGCATACGAAGAAGTTTCTGTTCCGCCACTCATCGAGAAATTAACATTATTAGAAATTCCTGTTCTGGTCAATACATCCTGCCAATCCGTATTAGCTCCTCCATCATGTAAAGTTCCACCTGCAGCAACAACCTGTTTTCTAAATTCATCTGCACCTAATACGGATACTTTGTTAGCCAAATTTGAAAAAGCAGTAGACATTGAAAGGTTAATTTGTGTTTTACCTTTCTTCCCTTTTTTAGTAGTAATTACAATTACCCCATTAGCAGCTCTCGAACCATAAATTGCTGTTGCCGAAGCATCTTTTAAAACCTCAATACTTTCAATATCCTGAGGATTAATAAAGTTTAAAGGATTAGTAGCAACACCATTTCCGGTATTATCCAAAGCAAAACCATCCACAACATAAAGTGGTGTTGTACCGGAACGCAAACTTCCTACACCACGGATAATAATATCCTGTGAAGCACCCGGCTCACCACTGGCAGCCGAAACATTTACACCTGCAACTTTACCTTGTAACAATTGTCCCGCATTTGCAACTACTCCTTTATTAAAGTTTTCACTTTTTACTGAAGCAATTGAACCGGTAACATCTGAACGTTTCTGAGAACCGTATCCAATAACAACTACCTCGTTTAATGAACTTGTTTCTTCACTTAAAGACACGTTTACTGTCTGATTTCCGGAAAAAGCAACTTCTTTAGTTTGAAAACCTACATAAGAAAAAACCAAAACACCACTTTTTTCTTTTAACTGAATTTTGAAATTCCCATCAAAATCGGTTGAAGTTCCCACTGAAGTTTGTCCTTTTAAATAAACAGAAACACCCGGTATAGGCGCCTTATCGGGGTTAGAAACCACATTTCCTGTTACTGTTACCTGCGAATAGGAAAAAGACACAAAGCCTAAAGCAAGTATTAACATTAGATAAATTTTTTTCATTTAATTAGCTATTTAGTTTCGCCAAAAGTATTTTAAGCACCGGGCTAAAAGGTTGATTTTTGTTTCTCAAAAGTGGACAAATCATTCAATTTGGATTAAAAACGGCTTTAAAAAAGAGTAATTTTGCACACTAACATTAAGCTAACACTAAGCAAATACTGGGATAACAGCCTCTTTAAGCAGATTGTGCTTTAAACTCTTTAGGACTTTTGCCAAAATACTTCTTAAAAGAGCGTCCAAAGTATTTTGGATCATTGTAACCGCATTCAAAACTCACTTCTGAGATGTTTAAATTTCTAGTTTTTAATAACAATTCGGCTTTTTGAAGTCGTAAAGAGGTTAAAATATCGGATGGTGATTGCTTCAGCGTTTCTTTAAACAAACGATAGCACTTGACTCTTGAAATCCCTAATCGGTCTGCTAAAATTTCCACATTAAAACTTGGTTCCGTTAGTTCTTCCTTGATAATTTCCAGAGCTTTCTTTAATAATTTATCATTTGGGGTAACTATAGTTTCCTCATCCGTTAAAATTTGGAAAATCTTCTTTTGTATTGTATTGCCTTCTGCTTCTTTTTGCTTTTTAGACACCAATGATTTCATTTTTTTCTGTACAAAAGAAGTACTGGCCGGCAACTGAATTAAAGTATCTATGCCATATTCCAGCAATTGTTCATTCAATTCATAATTGATATCTTCGGAAACATAGAGAATCGGAATAGTAAATTGTGAAGTTTCTTTATTCGAATTTAAAAAATGAACTAATTCTTTGGTAAAAGTCGTTTGATACAATACAATGACGGCAACATTAATCTGTTTCAAGATAGCATTTAAATTAGTCTCCGAACTTTCAAAAATCAAATGATGATCCTGATGTTCCAGTACCTGATGCGCTACCGAAAAATTAGACGGATCAGTAAAAACCAAAATATGAGTACCATTTAAGGATGGTTTTTCCTGGTCATTAAAATGTTTCCAGGAAATCGTTTCTTTCATCTGAATTTCGGATTGTACAACTTCTAATGGAATTTGTAAAACCGTTTCAAATTTTGCTCCAGAATGATTGAAAAACGAAGCATTTAAATCTTGCAACAAAACCTGAACGGCTTTAAAATAAGGACTGTAATGAAAAATAGTATTCCAATTATTCATCAAAATTTCACTATCCGAAATTACTTTTATGTCCAAAAAACAATCCTCATAACTCATTTTTATATCCAAACTACTGCCTGCATCAGAATATTTACTAATATCATTAAAATAATACTGCAACAATAATTTTAATCGAAGTATATCTATTTCAACAAAACAAATGGAATTGGCTATTTCACAATTAAAACTTACCTGATTGTGCTGTAATTCTTTTTTTATTTTGCTCACACTATTCTTTAAAACAGGAAATAAATCAATCACTGATTTCTTAACAGCACCAAGGTCTTTGACGTGATTTAGGTAATTCCAGCCGGAAATAAGATTGACTAATTGATTAGATTGATTGATTATATCTTTATGCTCCGGCGAACCTTTTTTAAAAGTCGAAGTGCTTTTAATTATTTTAGAAATGGGCTCCTGAAATTCCGACAACATGAAAGATTTAAATTTCTCAATTTCAAAACTTTCCTTTTTAAGATTGCTGTGCAGCAGTAAAAGCTTTTCTTTCTGGGCAATAATTTTTTGATTCTTTTTATCTAATTTTTCGTTGATTGCCAGTAAATCCCGCTTTTGATTTTCAATTACTTTGGTACGTTGCTTAATTTGTTCTTCTAAATATTTTTGTCTTGCAATAACCTGTTTGTCTTTGTAATAAAAGAATAATATCGAACCAGCTAAAATGAAAATGATAATTAGAATATAAAACAGAATCGTTTCGTAGAAAGCTTTGGTAATGTGCAAAGAAAAACCCGTTGGCTGCACTGCTCCATTTTCTCCCACTTTGACTAAAAACCGATAATTCCCGGAACTTAAATTGCTATATTTTATTTTATTCGAATTTTCAAGCAAAATCCAATCATCCTCTCTACCTTCCAACTTATAATATACCTTAAGCTTATCATTAACCGGAAACTGAATCGGAATCAATTCAATTTCTAATTGATTATCGGTGAAACTTTTTTCAAAATTATCCGTGTAATTCTCATTTCCGTCTACAACCAATTTGATTTTAGGACTCACTTTATTTTCCTGAATCGTATTTGGATTAAAATAGTTCAGCCCATTTACACCTCCAAAAAACAACATGCCTTTCTTATCCTGAAAATAAGCGCCTTCCGAGAATTCAGCACCCTGCCAGCCTTCATTAGGATTAAAGCTTTTAATTTGATAATTCCTTCGGTCAATAGAAGCTATTCCTTTAGTAGTACTTAACCAAAAATGATTATTGTTCAATAATAAGCCATACACCATATGACTAGGTAAACCATCGGCTTCGGTGATGTTTTTTACCATTTTATTTTTTGCCGTATCATAAATACTAATTCCTCCTAAGGACGCAATCCATAAATTATTGGTTTTAGCATCTTGGTATACCGAATAAATGCTGTTACCTAAAATTCCATTAGCTGTAGTGATTGTTTTTACTTTTCCGCTAGTTAAATTCAACAGCATCACACCATGATGCTCCGTTCCTGCAATCAACTGATTTTTACAGACCTCTACTTTTCGAATATGACTATTATTGAACTTAGACTGACCAATAAAAGCTTCAAAAGCATTTTGCTTCAAATCAAACCTAGCGATTCCTCCCCAACAGCCTATCCACAATTGCTGCCTGTCATCCTCATAAATAGAATAATTTCTGCCGGCTGGAAAATTGTTCGTTTTTCGAGGTTCGTACAAAACATAACTGCCATTTTTAATACGAATTAAACCGGCATAAGTTCCCACCCAAACTGAACCCTCAGAAGAGGTAAACAAACTCCTAACTCTTTTCCAATCCGGATTGGTGCTACTTTCAGCAATTGGATATTTTTGGAATTTATTATTTGTACTATAATAAATTCCCTGATTGTAATAACCTAACCACATCGTGTTATTTGCATCCAAAGTAATCGCACGAATGGTTTCATTAGGTAAATTAGAGTTTTGTTCCGGATGCGGAATAATACTTTTAATCTGATCCGAACCCTTATAAGCCATACTCAAACCACCGTCTTTATGCCCTAACCAAACATTCCCAAAATCATCCTGAAAAAGCTTTTCTATCTCATTGCTGTTAAAGCTATAAGGAGCATACAAATCGTAAGTATAATGCTCGATATAATTGTTGTTGAAATTGGAAGTAGTATTCGAAATTCGGTACAAACCATTACGTCTGGTGGCAAACCAAATCGAACCTTCGCTGTCTTTTAAAACATCATTAATGATAACATTAGGAAATTTTGATAACAACAAACTTTTAAGATTGTCATCTGGATGAATTGGAGCTAAAGTTTTACGCGTCCTGTTAAATTTACCATCATTTAAAACATAAAAAGCTTTTTGAATCTGAATGACAACTTCTCCTTGTTCCGATAAAAATAAGGCGGTGGGAGCTGTTTTAAAAAGATAATTTTTAAACTGATGATTTCCTAAATAAACGCTAACTGCCCTATCCGTTAAAATCCAGATTTGATTTTGATTGTCTTTTAGCAATTTGAAAACCATATTCCCTTTCAGAGAATTGCTGTTGTTTAATTCTTCTTTATAAACGATAAATTGATGTCCATCATAAAAGTTTAGACCATCCCAGGTGGCAATCCATAAACCGCCTGTTTTGTCACTTACAATATCCATAACCGAATTATTAGATAAACCATCAGCTGTTGTTAAGGTCTTAAACTTTATATTTTGACTGGAAACAATAAAGGAGATAAAAAAAACGAGAACGTAAAAGATTCTATACATGTAAACAAAAATTGATAGCAAAATTAGTAGTGAAACATTAAGCCATCGTCAATCCCATATTAGCTTTGTATTAACAAGAGTTAAAAAAAGGATTGCTCATATATTCAAAAAAGACAAAGTCGAATTCCTTGCTTCACTTTTATTTATAATCTTGAAGAAATTCAGCTTAACTATTCATTACCGTTTCTTTTAAAGAAACAAACGCTTTATATTTACATGAAAAAAATTAGCGCAAAGAGAGTAAACTATATTGTTGAATCCTTTCTTTTTTCCTTATTTACTTAAAAAAGATTGCTATGAACATCAAAACATTAATACTCATTATCATTAATAGTTTAATAGCACTGGTAATTGCTTTATTGTCTTTCTCTTCCTATCAGCAGTTTTCAAATGTCTTGAACGATCGTATTTTACTGCAATTAAATTCTATCAAAACCCTAAAACAAAACCAAATTGAGCATTTATTAAAGTCCGAATGGGAACGATTTGAAACTGCTGAATGGACGTTTTCTAACATCGACACTTCCCAATTAAAGCTTCCCGATAGCATAAAAAATAGTAATGGCATTTATGATTTAACCGCTTACAATAGAGCTAAAAAAACGACCATCGGTTTTATTTCAAGTTCGAAAAGAGGCAGAAAAATTAAAATTCTAGATTACAACAAAATCAAAAAGATATTACTTGAACGAACCGGAATGGGTGACAGCGGTGAATCCTATCTTGTGGGTGAAGATTTCCGAATGCGTTCTCAATCCCGTTTTTATCCCAATAAAATTCCTTACAGCCTAACAGTGAAAACAAAAGGGGTAACCAACGCTTTTAAAGAAATCAATGGCAGAGGCGTTTTTAAGGATTACAGAGGAATTGAGGTATACAGCGTGTACAGTCTTATAAAAGTGGGCAACTTAAAAATGGTTATCCTGTCTGAAATAGATGTTGATGAAGTCACTATCCCTTTAAAAGAATTAAGACAAAGGCTAATAGTTTTAACACTTGCAATTTTTTTACTGGCTGTAATGCTTTCTCTTTTTCTAACCCGAATTATTACAAATCCAATTAAGAACATGCAAAAAAGTCTCCGAATTATGGCAGAGGGAGACTATAACCAAACCAATGAATTTATAAAAAACTCTAAGGAAATCAAAGAAATGTTTGATGCTTTGGCTAGTTTAAAGGCTTCATTACAAGGTGCCGTAAAATTCTCCGATGATATTGGTAAAATGAATTTACATAGTGATTTTAAACCTAAAAGTTCTAATGATTTACTGGGAAAAAGTCTCTTAGCCATGCGAGATAAACTTATAGAATTTAGAAATAATGAAGAAAATTCCCGACTACTTTCCAAAAAAATGCTGGTAAACGGTATGGAAAATGAAAGACGCCGCCTTTCCAAAGAACTACATGATGGCATAGGCCCCTATCTAACCTCTTTGAAACACTATATTGAAAACCGAGTTACAAATGAAGAAAAAAAAGCAGAAATGAAAAAAATAGTGGATGAAACCATTTCTGAAATCCGATTAATGTCTAATGATTTAATGCCGGCTTCAATAGATGATTTTGGAATTGGTGTAACTTTGACCAACTTTATCGAAAACCTCCAAAAATCTACTACGGTAACTATTACCTACGAAGATTTAACCCAACAGGAAAATTCGAATATAACAAACCATCAGGCGATTAATCTTTTTAGAATAAGTCAGGAACTGATTAATAATTCATTAAAACATGCTAAAGCCAATAATATCCGAATTACGCTTTCGGAGTTTGACGAATTTATTTCTCTTTTTTATTTTGATGATGGCATTGGCTTTGATATCAATACGGTCAAACTAGGTTTAGGAATTATTAATATCAAAGAACGTGTAGAAATTTGCAATGGCACCATTACAATTAACGCTACTCCCGGAAATACAACTTTTGAAATTGAATTACCCATAGAATTATGAACGAAATCAAATTAATAATAGCTGATGATCACGAGCTTTTTAGAAATGGACTTGCTGAACTACTAAGAAAGCATGACGATATTAACATTGTAAAAAGTGTTGCCGATGGTATTGAGTTGATGGGACTTGTAAAAAAACAATCTGATGCTGATATTGTATTGCTGGACATTACTATGCCCAACATGGATGGTTTTCAGGTTTTAAAAGAATTAAAAGCTCTAAATTCTAATCTAAAACCTATTGTAATATCGATGCACAATGACGGTAATTACATTGCAAAATGTGCTAAAATGGGTGCTTACGGATACTTATTAAAAAATACCGATGAATCTGAATTAATTCTTGCCATTAGAAGTGTCAATAAAGGTAAAAAATATTTTAGTGCTGAAATTTCCGAGAAAATGATCAACTTCATGTCGACACAAAGCGTTAGTGAAAATGTTTTATCTAATAAAGAAACCGAAGTTTTAGGATTAATTGCTAAAGGCTTAACCACTAAAGAAATTGCTACTTCACTATTTGTGAGTTCCCGCACCATAGAAACCCATCGCGCCAACATCTTAAAAAAATTAGAAGTAAAAAATACTGCCGAACTCATTAAAAAGGCGGCAAAAATGAACTTAGTATAAGCTATACAACTAAATATCCGTATAAATACGGATGCAAATTGAGTAAATTCACATAATCCTAAAAGCCTATTACTAAATGTAAATTTGTAAAAAACATTAAAAAGTAATAGTCATGAAAAAATTAGCATTAATATTAGGGTTTTTAGTAGTTTCATTAAGTGGATTTGCACAAGAGGAGAATAATGTAAAACAAAGTGATTTAAAAGGTCCGGCTTATAAAAATTTCAAATCTTGGATGCACAAAGCAGTGCCAACTAAAATATATTCAGAAAACAACAAAACAACACTTCAAGGTCCGGCATACAAAAACGCTCAACCTTGGAGAGACACTTCTAAAAAAGATTTGGTTTTAGTACAAACTTCTGGTTCTGAAAGACAAAAATTGACTGGACCTGCTTACAAAAACCATGGTCCTTGGAATAAACGAAATTAAGCTCATAGAAAAGTTTCAACTTAGATTGTATAATAAAATAAGCTGTCCGTGTTTTGGACAGCTTATTTTATTTTTATATTCACCCTTTTCAAATATTATAAGAAAGGATTATTACAAATACTAACGAACTTAAACATTAGGCTTTAACAAATCATAACTCCTTCTCCATCACATAATCTTCCATTAAATAGCCTAATCCAATTTCAATATCAATTTCTTGAATGATACTAAAGCCCATTTTTTGATAAAAACCTATAGCTTTATTGAATCTGTTCACATTTAACAAAAGGTTATTAGAGCCTTTGTCAATAGCTGTTTTTTCAATGTTTTCTATCAACAATTTCCCTACTCCTTTTCCCTGAGATTCGGGAAGCATATAGATTTTATGGATTTTGGTACTGGATGTTTTTTGATAGTCATTTTCGAAAGAAGCAAAACCTAAAGCAACTTCATTTTCAACTGCTAAAATAAATTCGTGACCATTAGCAATATTCGCTTTTAAAGCTTCTTCCGAATAAAATGCATCGAGCATGTATTCTAATTGTGCTTGGGACAGAATTTCACCATAAGCTACCGGCCAGGTTTTATAAGCAATGTTGGCAATAGTATGTAAATCTTCATTAGTTGCTTTAACAATTTGTATCATTTTTTATTCGTTGGTAAAAATTCGGTTTTCCTGTTCGCTTACGCGAATGAAAGTTGTTCTTTTAGTGAGTTCTTTTAGTCGGGAAGCCCCCACATAGGTACAACTACTGCGTAATCCGCCCAGAATATCCCAAACAGTATTTACAACATCACCTTTAAAAGGAATTTTCACTGTTTTTCCTTCACTGGCTCTGTATTCCGCCACGCCACCTACATGCTTATTCATCGCTGTAGTAGAGCTCATACCGTAAAACTGTTTGAATTTTTTTCCGTTTACTTCCATCAATTCTCCTCCACTCTCCGTATGTCCGGCAAGCATCCCGCCTAACATTACAAAATCAGATCCGGCTCCAAAGGCTTTTGCAACATCTCCTGGCGTAGTGCAACCACCATCACTGATAATATGTCCGCCTAAACCATGAGCAGCATCGGCACATTCGATAATGGCCGACAATTGTGGATAGCCAACTCCTGTTTTTATTCTAGTAGTACAAACCGATCCCGGACCAATGCCCACTTTGATAATATCAGCACCAGCCAGTAACAATTCTTCGACCATTTCGCCGGTTACTACATTTCCAGCAATGATTACTTTGTCAGGGAATTGTTTGCGGGTTTGTTTTAAAAAAGTCACAAAATGCTCCGAATAGCCATTGGCTACATCAATACAAATGAATTTCAATTTCGGATGCGCCGTAATGATTTCAATTAGTCTTTTAAAATCGTTCTTTCCGGTTCCGGTACTAACCGCAATACAATCATACATTTCAACAGGAGCAGAAGCCAGAAAAACATTCCAATCCAAAACTGTATAATGTTTATGAATTGCGGTGAACATTTTGTGTTTAGCCAATTCTGAAGCCATTTCAAAGGTTCCTACCGTATCCATATTGGCAGCCATAATAGGGACTCCATTCCATATAGTAGTGCTATGCAAAAATTTAAATTCTCTTTCTAATGAAACTTGCGACCTGCTTTTTAACGTAGAACGTTTCGGTCTGATCATTACATCTTTAAAGCCTAATTTTAAATCGGTTTCTATTCGCATAATTATCACTTTTTAATGGGTTATTGGAAAATAACTTTTGTTTTTCTTAAAAGTAATGAATTTTATCCGAGAATTATGCAACAAAAAAAGAGACTTATCAACGATATATTAACCGAGTTTTACTTTCGTAAAAAAGACTAAGCCCTTCGACAAGCTCAGGGTGACACACTAATATCCGCAAAGCTTTCAATTTGTAATAGTTTAGATGTATTCAAGTTCTAACTGAATATTGAGACTAAAAACTACCCGTGTATCGTTTCGTTCTTCCCGTAATTGGTAATGATTGATTCTTCAAACTCTAACCATTCTCTCCAACGTTTTTCTACATCAATGCCTTCACCGTATTTGCGGGCATAAGTGATAAAAGTCGTGTAATGTCCTGCTTCACTTTCCATCAGTTCTCTGTAAAAAACAGCCAACTCTTCGTCCTGAATATTTTCTGAAAGTACTTTGAAACGTTCGCAACTTCTGGCTTCAATCATCGCTGAAAAAAGTAATCTTTCTACCAAACCGGAAACGCGACTTCCAGTACTGCTTCTTTTCATGTATTGGTACAACTCATTTACATATTCATCTTTTCGTTCACGCCCTAATTTTAAGCCTCTTTTGATGATGATATTATGTACTTGATCAAAATGGTCAATTTCTTCTTTGGCTAAAGCCAATAAATCTTTAACCAAATCCTGATGCTCCGAATTATTTACAATAATCGTCATGGCATTAGTAGCGGCCTTTTGCTCACACCAGGCATGATCGGTCAGGATTTCTTCTATATTTTTCTCTACAATATTCACCCATCTTGGGTCTGTAGGCAATTGTAATCGTAATACGCCCATTTCTAAAGTTATGAGTTTAAATTATAAGTTATAAAAGAAAAAGTCGAAAGTCAATAATTAAACATTTGACTTTCGACTTTAAAATTATATCGTTTCAGCTATTAGAAAACGAAAATCGCTCTTTCGCTCATCATTTCGTTAACTTGTTCAGCTACTTCTTCAATAACATCTTCGTCAGTATGATTCATTAATACTTTATCAATCATCGCTACGATAGTTTCCATATCTTCTTCTACCAAACCACGAGTTGTGATGGCAGCAGTTCCTACACGGATACCAGAAGTAACAAATGGTGATTTATCATCAAATGGAACCATGTTTTTATTTACAGTGATTTCTGCTTTTACCAATGCATTTTCAGCATCTTTTCCAGAAATACCTTTATTTCTTAAGTCAATTAACATCATGTGGTTATCAGTACCTCCAGAGATGATATCGTATCCTCTTTTTACAAAAGCTTCAGCCATAGCTTTAGCATTACTTTGTAATTGACGGGCATACGTAAAGAACTCATCTTGTAAAGCCTCTCCAAAAGCTACTGCTTTAGCAGCGATGATGTGCATTAAAGGTCCACCTTGATTTCCAGGGAAAACAGCTAAATCTAATAAAGAAGACATCATTCTGATTTCTCCTTTTGGAGTTGTTAATCCCCATGGGTTTTCGAAATCTTTACCCATTAAGATTAATCCACCACGAGGTCCACGTAATGTTTTGTGAGTTGTAGTAGTTACAATGTGACAGTGAGGAATTGGGTCACTTAATAAACCTTTTGCAATTAAACCTGCAGGGTGTGAAATATCAGCCATTAAGATTGCACCTACGCTATCAGCAATTTCTCTAAAACGAGCAAAATCCATATCACGAGAATATGCCGAAGCTCCAGCGATAATTAACTTTGGTTGCTCTTTAGTTGCAATTTCCTGAATTGTATCATAATTCAAACGACCTGTTTCTTTGTCAACTCCGTAGAAAACCGGATTGTAAACACGTCCTGAGAAGTTTACAGGAGAACCGTGAGTCAAGTGACCACCGTGAGATAAATCAAAACCTAAAATTTTATCACCTGGTTTCAAACAAGCATGAAAAACAGATGCGTTAGCCTGAGAACCAGAGTGCGGCTGAACGTTAGCATACTCAGCGCCAAACAATTCTTTTGCTCTATCTATTGCAATTTGCTCAACAATATCCACTACTTCACAACCTCCATAGTATCTTTTACCAGGATATCCTTCTGCATATTTATTTGTTAAAACTGAACCAGCAGCTTCCATTACTTCGTCACTTACAAAGTTCTCAGAAGCAATAAGTTCTAATCCATGAATTTGTCTATCTTGTTCTTCAAGAATAAGTTCAAAAATTTGTTTGTCGCGTTGCATTTTTTAGATTTTAAATAATTTAGCGCAAAAATACAAAAAAACGTTTGTTAAACAGTTAGATTATAATATATTTGATATATAATTTTCAACAAAAAATTAACAAAATATGCCTTTATCTGCCAACAATACTAAAAGAAAATCATGGATTGAAGTTCCTCCAAATAGTGATTTCCCAATCCAGAACATTCCTTTTGGTGTATTCTTAACCAAAGAAAATGTGGTAACGGTGGGAACCCGCATTGGGGATTCGGCAATTGATTTGGGTGCTTTACAACAATTGGGTTATTTCTCAGGTATAGAATTAACCGATGATATGTTCATGCAAGACACCTTAAACGACTTTATTTCCGACGGAAAAAAAACATGGCGTTTGGTTCGCAATCGCATTGCAGAAATATTCGACGAAAGCAATCCTAAATTGCGTGATAATGAAAGTCATAAAAGCATTATCATATTCAAAATAGACGAAGTTGAGATGCAATTACCTGTATTAATAGGTGATTACACTGATTTTTATTCGAGTAAAATTCACGCTTCTAATGTAGGTAAAATGATTCGTACCGAAGAAAATGCATTGTTGCCTAACTGGCCACAAATGCCTATTGCTTATCACGGAAGAAGTTCTACTATAATACCTTCGGGAATTCCGGTTCATAGACCATTAGGTCAAACTTTACCTCCAGATGCTACGACTCCGGTTTTTGGTGCATCCCGTTCGGTAGATTTTGAATTGGAAACCGCTTTCATTACAACTGATGCCAACATTATGGGAGAAATGATTCCTATTAATGAAGCTGAAGATTATATTTTTGGAATGGTTTTATTGAATGATTGGACGGCTCGTGATATTCAAAAATGGGAATACATGCCATTAGGTCCTTTATTATCAAAAAACTTTGCTACTTCTATTTCACCTTGGATTGTCACTATGGATGCTTTAGAGCCTTTTAGAATTGCCAGCCCAAAACAAAATCCAAGTCCGCTGCCTTATTTACAACAAAAAGGGAAACATTCATTTGACATTAATCTTGAGGTAGCTATTCAACCCGAAAAAACAGAACCAACAGTAGTTTCAAAATCCAATTTCAAACACATGTATTGGACTATGAACCAACAACTAACGCATCATACTTCTAACGGTTGCCGAATCAATTCAGGAGACATGATGGGATCGGGAGCGATTTCTGGACCTACTCCTGACAGTTATGGTTCTATGCTTGAACTAACCTGGGGTGGAGAAAAACCTTTAAAACTAGAAGATGGTAGCGAACGTAAATTTATCAATGATAACGATACCGTAATCATTAAAGGTTTTTGCGAAAACAGTCAGGTTCGCATTGGTTTTGGAGAAGTTTCCTCAAAATTACTTCCTCCTTTCGTTAGAAAATAAAAAAACTATATAAAAACAAAAGTCCCGTTTGAAATTCAAACGGGACTTTTTTATCTAGATAAATAACTAATTATTTATTTCCTTTTTCGAAATCAGCTACGAATTGAGCTAAACCGATATCTGTTAATGGGTGTTTCAACAAACCAGCAATTGAAGATAATGGTCCAGTCATAACATCAGCACCAATTTTAGCACAATTAACTACGTGCATAGTGTGACGTACAGAAGCAGCCAAGATTTGAGTTTCGTATCCATAGTTATCATAGATATCTCTAATTTCTTGAATTAAGTTTAATCCGTCAGTAGAAACGTCATCTAATCTCCCTAAGAATGGAGAAACATAAGTAGCACCCGCTTTAGCAGCTAATAAAGCTTGTCCAGCAGAGAATACTAAAGTTACATTTGTTTTGATTCCTTTGTCAGAAAAATATTTAGCAGCTTGAACACCTTCTTTAGTCATTGGTAATTTTACAACGATTTGCTCGTGTAATTCAGCTAACTTCCTATACATAACAATGTTATGCCACTCAGTGCGTTCTTGTTTCTCTCCTGCCTTGTCTTTCCAAGAATCGGTTGTTGCAATACTAAAGTTGCATACAGCATCGCCGTTAGGCATAAATCTTAATTCAGGATCCCTTCCTAAATTACCAAGTAAGATTACTTTAAAAACCACATCATGCCAGATCAAATTCATAAACTCAGTGTGGCTTTTTACACCCCTGAGATGGAAAAAAATTATGGTGGTACAGCAGGCAATATTGGACATAACCTCCATCTACTTAAAAC
>JALRGZ010000291.1 GCA_023253295.1 Flavobacterium sp. | reverse complement strand
AAACTTTCTTTAAGAATACTTACCATTTCATCAGCTTCATCAAGAACTAAAAATTCAGTTTCTTTTAGGCTTATGGCTTTTCTTTGCAACAAATCAATTAAACGACCCGGAGTTGCAACTACTACATGTGTAGGACTGCTTAAACGTTCAATTTGCGGTTTAATTGGAATACCTCCACAAGTTGCTGCAATTGATATTTCAGTTAAGTTTTTGGCAAATGCTTCTAAACTTTTAAATACTTGATGTCCTAATTCTCTTGTAGGAACCAGAATAACTGCCTGAACATTTGGTTTTGATGAATCTATTAATTGTAAAATAGGTAAACCAAAGGCTGCTGTTTTTCCTGTACCTGTTTTGGCTAATCCTACCAAATCGGTTTCATTTGCTAAAAGCAAAGGAATCACTTGCTCTTGAATAGCTGTAGGCGCAACAAGATTCAATTCACTTAAGGATTGTACCAAAGCTGTCGAAATTCCTAAATCTGAGAATTGTTTAGACATTATTTTGTTTTAATAATTGATATAAAAAACAGTTTTTTATGATTAATCTTCGTCTTCATCAGGTTCGTTCATGATTTTCTCACGATACTTTTTCCCAATTAATAAGGTTAATTTTTGTTTGTAATCATCTACAAGCCACTCACGATAGTTTTTACTACACTGACTTAAACATTTAGCATAGCGCTTGATTCGGCATTCAATATCTTCATCTAATTCTTTAGCTAAAAATTTAGCTTCCAATAAAGTTTCAGTATTGTACACGCACATTGTTGCATGTTGATCCAATGATTTATCAAGAACTACTTTTGAACGTAAATTTTGTTTGATTGCCAATTTATGTTCTTCATCAACATCAAAAGTTACATCTTCTGTATTGCTGAATTTAGCTCGTAATTCAGGTGGCATGGTGTATTTAAAATACATCTCAATTTCGGCATCATCACGTAAATTTTCCAAATAAAATTCCGGTGATTTGAAGATGTGTTGCCAGTTTACCGGATCACTCCAAAGACCGAAACGGGCAGCATTATTACCTAAATCAATAACCGTAAATTCATCTTTGTTAGGTAATTTTCTTGAACCACGTCCAATCATTTGAAAATACAAAGTCAACGATTTTGTAGCACGATTTAATATAATTGTTTCTACAGTTGGTTCGTCAAAACCTGTAGTCAAGATACCCACAGATGTTAAAATAGCATCTTTAGTATGTTTGAACCAATGTAAAATTTCTTTCCTTTCTTCGTTGCTACTTGTATTGTCTAAGTGACGAATATCATAACCTGCTTCTCTAAATGTTTCGTAAACATATAAAGAAGTATTGATACCATTATTAAATATCAAAGTTTTCTTTCCTAAAGATCTTTCGGTATAAGCATGTAATAATTTTTCCTGCATCAAAGTATTGGTATACAAATCATCTGATGATTTTACGGTGTAATCTCCGTTGATACCTACTTTTAATGATGTCAAACCTACATCATAACTATAAGTAGTGGCTTTTGCCAAGAACCCTTTTTCAATTAAAGAACCAATTGTATCTCCTACAATTAATTCTTGATAACTTTGATTCATTGGTAATTTAATATTAGAACTTAAGGGCGTAGCGGTAACTCCTAATATAAAGGCATTGGCAAAAGAATTTAATAATTTTCTAAATGAATTATAGTGAGCCTCGTCAATAATAACTAAACCAATATTGTCTAATATTAATTTCTCGTCATTAATACGGTTTTTTAAAGTCTCAACCATAGCCACAAAACAAGAATATTCGTCTTGATCAGGTAAGTCTTTTACTTTACTATTAATGATTTTATTTTTAACACCAAAACCTTTTAACATCTTGGAAGTTTGTTTACACAACTCAATTCTATGAGTTAAAACAACTACTTTTTTATTGTGTTTAGAAAGATAACGGCGTACAATTTCTGAGAATATTACAGTTTTTCCACCTCCTGTAGGTAGCTGGTATAATAAGTGATGTTTTTCAGGTCCATTGTCGATACGCTCAAATATGGCATCAATATCTCCCTGCTGGTAAGCATAAAGTTCTTTTTTTTCTACTTTTTCTATTTCTGTCGTACTTTCGAACATTTGTTTTTGTTGAATTTTTGCAAAAATACGGTTAAAAAACAGTTATCTTGTTATATTTAATTTAAATTATTAACTCAAAGGCAAATAATTTGATTTATAAGCTGCTATGCGTTAATTCGTTCTATAATTTGCAAAAAATCGCTCTTATTTTTCCATTTTTGCATATTAACTTCTTCAAAAATTGCGTCAATTCGGCTTCTAAATTCACTCAAAACACCATTTGCAATTAAAAATTGAACTACTTGTTCAAATGAATTGAGCATACTTTTATAAAAAGCATCCTGATTAATGGTATTTTCTGCTGTGTAAGTTTGTGCGATTTCTATGCTGTATAGCATCACATCGGTAATTATATAGGGGTCTACTCCTAAAGTGATAAAATGTTTAATGTATTTTTGAGCAACAGAGCGTCTCAATTTGGGATGTTTCTTTTTTCCGCTGTTTGAAATAGGGAAATATTCATTAGAGATTTTTAGTTTGGCTTCCTGTAAACGCTTTTCTTCTTTAGGATTGAAAACAAAATCATAATATTCTTTAACAACACTAAATTTCTCGTATAATTCTATAATTTGTTCCTGAAGCTGTTCTTTATCAAGTTCGCCTAAATATTTCTTTAAATCTCTTTTACTCATCATGAAAATTTTAACTATGCAAAAGTAAATTACTTTTGACTTCAATACCTCTAAAACGAATGTTATTACTTATTTTTGACATCATAAAATTTAAAATTCATGCTTAAAACTTTTAAAATTACTGCCATTCTTGAAGGAATATCCTATTTAGTGCTGTTTTCGAATATGCTTTTTATAAAACCGAATAATTTTGAACTTTACCATAGCTTATTGTACCCTATTGGGATGAGCCATGGTATTTTGTTTATTGGTTATATTGTTCTGGCATTTTTATTAAAAACATCACAAAACTGGAACGTTAAAGATTTTGGAATTATCTTAATTGCTTCTTTACTTCCGTTTGGGACTTTTTATGTAGAAAAAAAATATTGTTAAAAGAAGTTATTTAAATACCACAGATTCATCTTTTGATTTTTTCTGTGGTATTTAAATTTATTACTGTAAACGGTCTTTAACAAATTCAATTTCTGTTTTACCATGCGGTTTGGGTTTTCCATCTTCGCCTAAATTCACCATCACCGTTTTATCTATAGTGATAATTGTTTCTCTGGTCATCATATTGCGGACTTCACATTCCAAGGCTATTGATGTGACTCCAAATCGAATAACATCAATTCCTATTTCCACAATATCTCCTTGTCTTGCAGAACTTGTAAAGTTGATTTCGGACATGTATTTAGTCACTACTTTGGAGTTCTCAAATTGAATGATGGTATATAAAGCCAATTCTTCATCTATCCAAGACAATAGTTTTCCTCCAAATAAAGTTCCATTAGGATTTAAATCTTCTGGTTTTACCCATTTTCTAGTGTGAAATCTCATAACTTTGTTAATTACTTGTACCCAAATGAGTCTTTTTGGATAGTTATTTTTTTTAAATTTAAGAAAAAATGATAAGTCATGAGCCAAAGAGATAGTTTTTTAAGTGAGTTTAGAGGTGAAACAATAGGAAGTGTTAGCACCCAGTCTTCAGCAGATGAAATTTTTCAAAATGAAGTTTTGAGACCAATTCTAAAACTACAAAATGATTTATTCATCGCTTCGTTCCATAATTATATCAGTAAGTACAAGCGTGACTTTTATTCGTTGGCTGTCGAAAAGAAATTAGCAACTATAGAAAATGCTATCCAAAAAGACATCAAGTTCAGAAATGCTTTGAAAGGAATGGTTATTGCCTTATTTACTGTAGATGAATATTCGCAGTATATCAAAAATTCATCAAGTCTCAATAAAAGAATGATGAATATGTTAATCGAAAGATTAAAAAATCAGGTTCAATTATTTGAAAAAAGTCTGGCTGAATAATTTTTGATTTTTACA
>JALRGZ010000266.1 GCA_023253295.1 Flavobacterium sp. | reverse complement strand
ATGATGTTCTTTACGCAAAAAGGAAAATGTTTCTGGATGCGTGTTTATGAAATTCCGGAAGGAACTAAAACCGCTAAAGGAAGAGCCATCCAAAACTTGATTAATATTGAGAGCGATGATAAAGTAAAAGCATTTATTTGTACTCAGGATTTAAAAGATCAGGATTATATTAAGACTCATAATTTAGTGATGGTAACTAAGCAAGGTCAGGTTAAGAAAACTTCTTTAGAGAAATATTCTAAACCAAGAGCTAATGGAGTTGCTGCAATTACTATTAAAGAAGGTGATGAATTATTAGGTGCTGAATTGACCAATGGAGAGAGCCAAATTATCTTAGCAGTTAAATCTGGTAAGTTAGTTCGTTTCGAAGAAACTAAGACTCGTCCAATGGGAAGAACCGCTTCTGGTGTTCGCGGAATTACTTTGAAAGATGAAAAAGACGAAGTAATTGGTATGGTAACTGTTGATAAAGATGCAATTAGTGATTCTCAAATCTTAGTTGTAACTGAAAATGGTTACGGTAAACGTACTAAATTGGTTGAAGATGATGGTGTAGATGTATACCGAATTACAAACCGTGGGGGTAAAGGTGTTAAAACACTTAATATTACGGAGAAAACTGGAAGTCTAATTTCGATTTCTGCGGTTACTGATGCAGATGACTTGATGATTATCAATAAATCAGGATTAACAATCCGAATGGCTATTGAAGATCTAAGAGTTATGGGACGTGCTACGCAAGGAGTTAAGTTAATTAACCTGAAAGGAAACGATTCTATTGCTGCTGTTGCCAAAGTAATGAAAGATGACGAAGAAGAAGTAGTTGTTGATGAAGAAGGAAACGTTATTGCTGCAGAAGCTATCGAAAGAGTAAAACCGGTTCTTGAAGTTCTTGAAGACGAAGGTACGGTAGAGGATGACGAGGATGAAGATGAAGACGAAGTTCTTGATGACGAAGGTGATGATTCGGAAGATGACGACGAAGCATAGGCTATAATCAAAATAATTATAAATATTAAAAATGAATATTATGAATGGTAAATTTATAATGCTATCATCGGCTTTAATGCTGTCTGTTGCAGTTTTTGCTCAGAAAAAAGAATTAAAAGCTGCTGATAAGGCTGCAAAAAGTGGTGATATGAAAGAAGTTTTAGCTGTTTTAAAAGCAGCTGAACCATTATTGGCTACTGCTACTGAAGAAGAGAAAGCACAGGCATTGTTTTTAAAAGCAAATGCTTATTTGGATTTTGCAGATAAAAAAGTAGATACTGATGCTAATATGAAATTGGCTGCGGATACTTACAAAGAATTAATTGCTAAAGAGAAAGCTTCTGGTAAATTGAAATATTCTGCAGAAGCAGCGACTTCAATTACTAAAATCAAAAATTTATTGATTAATAGTGGAGTTGCAGCAACTAAAGCAAATAATAATATTGAGGGAGCACAAAAATTGTATGATGCTTATACATTAGACAAAAAAGATACAATTTATTTGTATTATGCGGCTTCAACTTATGTAAGTGCTAAGGATTACGATAAAGCAATGGAATTGTATTCTGAATTGAAGAAATTAAATTATTCAGGGAAAGGAAAAGAATTTCTTGCTGTAAGTAAAATTAACGGAGAAGAAAATGGTTTTGCAACTGCTGCCGAAAGAGACAAAGCGGTAAAATTAGGTACACACGAAAAGCCAAGAACAGAGGAGATTCCTTCAAAAAGAGGTGAAATTTATAAGAATATGGCTTTGATTTTAGTAGAAAAAGGTCAAATTGCTGAAGCTAAACAAGCAGTTGCTGATGCTGTTAAAGCAAATCCAGATGATTCTTCATTAAAATTAACAGAAGCTAATTTGTATTTACAAACTAAAGATTTTGATAAATACAAACAAATTATCACTGAGGTATTAGCAAAAAATCCTAATGATGCAGGATTAGTGTATAATTTAGGTGTTATTGCGGCAAATAACAATAATAATGAAGAAGCTGAGAAATATTATCAAAAAGCTATTGATTTAAAACCAGATTATTTAAATGCTTATATCAACTTAGCTGTTTTGAAATTACAAAACGAGAAAGTGCTTATCGATGAAATGAACAAATTAGGGACCTCTGATAAGGAAATGAAGCGATATGAAGTTTTGAAAAAGAAAAGAAATGATTTGTTTAGAAGTACTTTACCTTACTTGAAAAAAGCGTATGAATTAGATCCCGAAAATGAGGATGTTGCAAAAACGCTCTCGGGAGTGTATGGAGCTTTAGAAATGACTGCTGAGAAAAATGCTTTAAAAGCAAAAATGAAAAAATAATTTTTTTTTTTTTGATTATATATTAGCCATCTTCGAGACAATCGGAGATGGCTTTTTCTTTAAAAAGAACTGTTATTTAATTTATAATTTTGCAACCAAAAATTTATAAATTCGATTTTTGAGTTCGTTCAATTTTGAAAAAAAAGCATTGATACACATGATAACGATTAGTAAAAACAAACAATTTCCAATTGAAAACGTACTTTTTGTATTTGCCTTAGAAATGGAAGCAGCAGAAGTATTTGATAATCATAACACCTTATTTGTAGGGGTGGGAAAAGTAAATGCTTCTTATCAATTAACAAAAGCCATTCATCATAAAAAACCTGATTTGATTGTTAATTTAGGTTCAGCCGGGAGTAGCATTTTCAAAAAAGGAGATGTGGTTTGTTGTACTCAATTTGTGCAACGGGATATGGATGTTAGCGGATTGGGTTATGAACGTTATGTAACGCCATATACCAATGTTCCTTCAGTTTTAGAATATGGTTTACATATGGAGGATTTACCTCAAGGAATTTGCGGTACAGGAGATAATTTTGAAATGGGACATATCGAAACTAAATATGATGTTGTGGATATGGAGGCTTATGCTTTAGCTACTATTGCAATGAAAGAAGAGATTCCTTTTTTATGTCTTAAATATATCTCTGATGGAGCAGACGATAATGCGGCGGAAGACTGGCCGGTTTTGGTGCATAAGGCAGCAGTTGCTTTTGGTGAGCTGTTTCGATTTTAATTTTAATTGTATTTAAAGGCGTCTACCCAATCAGAGGTTTTGATAGCCGAGACAAGATTTTCTGCATTCATAAAAACACGCATTTCTTTGTTGGCGACCTTTTTGGTGTATAAAGCTTTAAAACGATATACAGTAGTTTGGTTTTTAGTGTTTTGATATACTTCTGCTAATTGAAGGTCAATAAAAGTACCATACCACATTCGGTATTTAGTACAGGTTTTTGAAAGTTTATCAATTGTAATATTATTAATGACAGATTGTGTAGCCTCACTGGTAGTAAAAGCTTTAAATTTAGAGGTGTTACAAGTCATTAGGACACGTTTGCCTAACTCGTAAGCTTTGTTTTTCTGACTGCTGTTAATTTGACTTGTAGCTAATTTTACAATGTCGTCGGGTTTAGGTTCTTTTTGTTGTACTTTTTTCGATTTACATCCTACTACTGCAATCAGGCTTAAGATAAGAATCAGTTTTTTCATTTAATTTTTATTTTTAATAATAGATTGGGATCAGGGCAATTTTCTTTATAAAAATCTAAATCAGTAAGACTACAAACTCCTGGATAATCGCCTGAAAAATCCCCAATGTTTTTTATAATTTGAAAATGTAAATGCGGAGCATAATCACCATTTTCTATCGGTTTTCCTAATGTAGCCAATGCTTGTCCTTTTTTAAAAGGCATAGCTGTTTTTAAATTTTCTATACTTTCTAACGCAAGATGTCCGTATAAAGTATAAAAAACTTCATTTTCTACTTGATGTTCTAAGATAATGGTTGGTCCATAATCACCAAAAGCAGTGTTGTTTTTTAAACTATGAACTTTTCCATCAACTGGACAAACCACTGTAGTTCCTGCTGCGGTCCATAAATCAATTCCCAAATGGATATTACGTTCTTCAGTATTTTCGTTGTTGAAATGCGTACTTCTTTGATACAAATTTCTTTTTTCTAAATAGCCACCAAACGCGATTTTCGAATTGAATTGTTTTCTTTTTTCTTCTATATAGTTTTCAACTGACTCGGCATCTTTCAGATTGATATTGGCTAATTCAGGATTGGAAACATCTAAATCCAAAGGAAAATAATCCCTTTGCGAATGCGCATTGGCTAATAAATGAATTGGTTTTATATTTTGAAAAAGTGTTTCGATGAATTTTAGGTATTTGTTTTTCTAAAATTAAACAAAAAAAGCCAAGCTGAAAATATAGCTTGATTTTAAACTTTATAGATAGGATTAACTCTTTATTTGTTTTCTTAATTTACTTGCTGTAAGATTTTTTAAATAATACAATAATTTTCCAAACGATAAAAATTGCAAAGAGTAGTAAACCGGAAAATTTTAATATATTTTGTTCTCTACTAATACAGGGAGGACAATAAGTGTCAGGCAAACAAGGTTCGCAAAATGGTTGGTAATAATAATATCCAAATATTAAAATTATTTCTATCAATAAGAAAATAAACCAATCTTTTAATATTGTCCAGGTACTAGAAATGGAAATTATAAGAGCACTAGCAGTTAAAATTATTGTTGAATTAATAAAATGTGCCTTAATTTCTATTTTATGTGATGATGCAATTGATAAAAACCACATTAAAGAAACAAATAATATAACTATTAAAAGTAGGGTTATTGAAGTTGTTTTTATGGTTTTTTTCATTTCGAATGTGTTTTGTTACAAATTCATCTGCAAAGCATAGCAGTTTTTATCTTCTTTGGTAATGCTGAAAACAATACATTCATCGGAAACATTTTCGTGAATGACAACCTGATCACGAAGCGAAAGCTCTTTCATAAAGTTCATTTCGAAACTTTTTACTTTTTGTTTCAAAATGATGTTTTCATCTACCAAATCCATGCACCATTCCAAGTATTTTACATTATTCACGTGATTGACAATGTCTAAATCAGAAAGGATAACCGTTTTAGTAAACACTTCTTCCTTTTCGGGATTGATGTCGATTCTGGCAAAACCTTCTACAGTTGCTTTTACATCCGGAAATAATTCGAAATGATCGTGAGGCAGGCTTAATAATTCCGGACGACGTGTTTTTGTGTTAAAAACCGCCCAAAACGTTTCACAACCTATTATTTTTTTGCCGTTTACATACATTTCCAAAGCACGTACCGAACGGGAATTTTCCAAGCTGTTAATCCATGTTTTTACT
>JALRGZ010000226.1 GCA_023253295.1 Flavobacterium sp. | reverse complement strand
TAAATTATATACTCTCAGCTCACGGCTTGTGTCAGGGACACTGGGATTTTTGCATTTTTGAAATCGCAAATAGCAAATAGAGATAGCAATTGAATGATAACCTAGTAAAGTGACAAAAAATTTCAAATTTCAAAAATTTGTCAAAATTTTTAAAATGAAAAAAGTCCTAAGCCTATTGGTTTTATTAGCATTTATTAATGCTTGCGATGATGGAAACTTAACTCAGGAAGACATTAGCTTCGATCAGGTAAATACTCAAAGATGTACCAATACAAGTAGTAACAATACATTACTCTATAAACTAAAAGATCAGGAAGCTTTGATAATGGAAATTCCTAATACCAGTATTGTTACTGAACTTACTGCTGCTAATGATACTATTGAACTAGATATTAGTGCTACTTCAAACAGAGTCGTTTATCGTTTTTATAATGGAGCTGTTGCAACAGATAACATATGTGAAACTATTGCACCTGCAACCCCAATCATTACAGAACAATGGACAGCAACCAGTGGTATTATACAAATTGTTACTACTGACTCTAAATCAACAAATGAAACCACTGGTGCTACTAGAATTGACGGATACAATCATAATATTGTATTAAAGAATGTGACTTTTGAAAAGCCAAACGGAACACAAGTATATGAAACTTTCTCTTTTGGAAATTACACTACTTCTATCACATCATTAAAACTTAATTTTGATCAAACATTAGAAAAATGTACTTCGTCAAATGATGTTTACAATAACAACGCCAGTGAAGCATTAATCTTGACTATTGATCCTAATTTAATTCTAAACGAAGCTACTCCTTTGAATACGCCTAGAACTGGATTAATTGGAACTAGTTCAAATATTTTAACCTATAAATTATTTACAGGAGGTGTTTTAACTGGAGATTATTTTTGTCAAAGTATTACTCCTACTACCCCAACAGTTAGTGAACAATGGAATGGCGTGGCTGGAGTAAGCAATGTAAGTGGTATTATAGAAGTTACCACTACTACCAATGTCCCTGGCTCTTATAAACACACAATTGTACTTAAAAAAGTATCTCTACAAAAGGGGATTGTTAGTTTTAGCCTTGGAAACAGTTACACTCTGGGTGATGTATACACAACCTCTAATTAAAATCTAATTACTTAAAATAAAAAGCCCGATTGTATTGAAAACAATCGGGCTTTTACTTTTATACTCTTAAAATTTACTTTTTACTTTGTCTAATATAGATCTCCATAGCACCCTGACCGTATTTTTGGTAATTGGCTTCATGAAAATCGATATTATCGTAACGTCCTAAAAGAAAATCCAATTCGGCTTTCAGAACGCCTTCGCCTACGCCGTGAATCAAAACGATTTTTGGAATTCGGTTTTTTATGGCAAATTCGATATGACGCTGAGCGGTCTCGGCCTGTAAAGTCAAAATATCATAATTAGACATTCCGTGCTTGTTTTTAACCAATTTTTCAATATGTAAATCAAATTCCGGAACTCCTACCTCGCGCTTGTCTTTTTTCTCTTTGACAAAACTTCTTGGTTTCGGAATTGCTTTTTCTTTTTTAATAGCTTCAGCATTTACACCTTTGATACTGTCCATCAAATTATCAGAACCACTGGTTTTAACCAGTTCATTCACAGCAAAATTCATCACAAAACCTTCTTCGGTTTCAATAGTAACTTCCTGTCCTTTAACCGACATAACTACTCCATTGATGGCATCATCCAGTACCGAAACTTTATCTCCTTTAGTCAACATCTTCTTCCTCTTTTTCTTTATTTTTACTTGGTGTTTTTGCACTTAATCGCATCATTCCAAACATAAAAACGGCCATTGCAACTACGGTTACATACACATTTTTTTCTGCTGCAGTTTGCCCATAAAAAGCTACCACAATAGCTATAAACATAATAGGATATGCTAATTTTTTCATTTTAAATTCAATCAGTTTTCAAAAATACTAAATTTAAATTGTAGTGAGAACAAAGACGATTTCAATTCTGAAAAAATGAACTTTAAAACGACTCCTTTCTTTTTTGTGAAAAACCATACTATCGCAGGAATGCATCTGAGTTCTTAGCCTTTTATTCAAAATAGTTCAATATATTTGTTAAATAATAAACAACATAAAACATAGTAGTATCTTTCTACTAACAATACAATCCAAAAGTCATGACAAAGGATTTAATTATAAAAAACATAGGCGAACTAAAAAGCCACACTTCGATCAATTACGGGATTAAAACTAAGGTAGAAGCTTTTACTGAAAAAATATTTTACACCTTATTTGATGCCAATGCACCATTGGACGAAAGTATCGATGAATTAGAAAAACAATTCAAAGAAATTGCAGCACTTGCCTGTAAAAAACCGAATGCTTTGTGCGATGCCGGCTGGGACGAATTTGTGGCCAAATTGCCTTCGGTACTAAAAAAACTAAATCAGGATGCAGAATATATTTTAGAAAACGACCCTGCTTCGAATAGTATCGAGGAAGTATATTTAGCCTATCCGGGCTTCTATGCGATTGCTATTTACCGTATCAGTCACGAATTATATTCTCAGGATTTATTGCTTTTCTCTCGCTTAATGAGCGAATATGCACACCGTATAACAGGAACAGATATTCATGCCGGAGCCCAAATTGATTCGCCATTTTTCATTGACCACGCTACAGGTATTGTGATTGGAGAAACGGCTGTCATTGAGAAACATGTTAAAATTTACCAAGGAGTTACACTTGGTGCTTTGAGCGTAAGTAAAGAAATGAAAAACGCTAAAAGACATCCTACCGTGGAGAAAAATGTATGCATTTATGCTAATGCAACGATCCTTGGTGGAGAAACTACAATTGGCAAAAACAGTATCATTGGTGGTAATGCCTGGATAACCAAATCCACTCCCGAAAGATCTATAGTTACTAACACCACTACTACAGAAGTAAAAATAAAAGAACTCAAATAAATGGATCCACAAAAAATATTAGATCTGATTGGCAATACTCCTCTTGTAGAAACTGCTAATCTTGTCAAAAACAAAAACGTAAAATTATTATTAAAACTTGAGGGCAATAATCCCGGTGGAAGTGTCAAAGATAGAGCCGCATATTTCATGATAAAAGGGGCACTAGACCGTAGCGAAATCAAAAAAGGAGATAAATTAATCGAAGCTACCAGTGGAAATACCGGAATTGCACTGGCTATGATTGCTCAATTATTAGGCATCGAAATCGAATTAATCCTGCCTGAAGATTCTACTAAAGAACGCACCCAAACCATGCGTGCTTATGGTGCAACTGTTATCTTAACTCCAGCTTCAGAGGGAATTATCGGTTCCAGAGATTACGCCGATAAAAAAGTCGCTGAGGGAGGTTATGTAATGCTGAATCAATTTGCAAATGACGACAACTGGAAAGCACATTATAATACCACAGGACCTGAAATATGGCGTGATACAAAGGGTACAATTACTCATTTTGTTTCGGCAATGGGAACTACGGGAACTATTATTGGTACTTCAACCTATTTAAAGGAGCAAAATCCAGATATCCAAATCATTGGAGCACAACCATCGGAAGGTTCACAAATTCCGGGTATTCGAAAATGGCCTGAGGAATATTTACCTAAAATTTTTGATCCATCTAAAGTAGATCGAACTATTGATGTGACTGAGAAAGAAGCTCGCGCCATGACAAAGCGTTTAGCGCTGGAAGAAGGGATTTTTGCAGGAATGAGTAGTGGTGGTGCTGTTGCCGTAGCCGTAAAATTAGCCGAAGAATTAGAATCTGGTGTCATTGTAGCTATTATTTGTGACCGAGGAGATCGTTATTTATCTTCTGACTTATTTGATTAATGAAATCGTATTTTCAATACTTGTAAACATAAAAAAACCAGCTCTTTTTTAATTGAGCTGGTTTTCCATTTATAGAAATATCTTATTATTCTTTCATCAAGTTAATTGTTTTACTATCGGTTCCCTGACTTATTTTAGCAATATAAGTTCCTCTAGGCAAATCTTCTCCAAACTGAATTATTTCTGCTTCTTTTCCTTCAATAGTTTTCAATAATTTACCGGCACTATCATACACCAATACTTTGATATTTTCTGTACTGGCACTTTCAACAGTAAGTGTAAAATAACTAACAGTTGGATTTGGATAAGCAAACACGTTAAAAGGAATTGGTTCTTCAGATATCATTACTGAATGTATTTTTTCAGTGTCCACATCTTTTGCACTACCTTTTTTCTTCACTTCATGAATTACAATTGATCCACCGCCTATAACAGTTGACACCTCTGAATTGTCATCTGCTCCTAAGCCATTATCGTATACAATTCCATTAGGTCCCCAAATTTTAATTCGGAACTGATCAGGTGCTACTCCTCCATTGTAATCGCCATCCAAAGCGACTAAAGTAAATTTATAACCAGCAACTCCATTTATAGTTCCATCTCCTCTATAAGTTGCTTTTTTGCCTGAAATCACTAAAGATCCTGATTCATGTAAAGTTGATTTAAAATTTAAATCTCCGGCTCTAAATTGAAATTCAGTATTTCCGTCAACCTGATTATTCCCTTTTTTATATTTAGCATTAAAACCAAAATTTGCCTTACCTACTAACGATGGATTAGCTGCATAAGCACCCAAAGGAGACATAATCCATCCTCCTCCGGTAACAAAACTACCATTAGGATCATAAACCGGCATATACGCTTCAGTAGAAACAGCACAACCTGAACCTGCAATAGCAACTACCTTATAAAGATTAACCTCAAGATTCAAAACCTCTTTAGTAGCTAAACCATTATTATCAGTTAAAGAGGAAAACGTCTGAATATTTCCATTACCGGAATCAATATTAAAATACACTACAACACCTGAAACAGCAGGTTGTATTTTTGCTGACAACAAAGCAACTGAACCTAAAGCAACCGGACTACTACTTGCTGATGCATCTACATTAGTAATTCCAATAATCGTAAAATCAGCTGTATTATAAGTGATATTGTAATTACTAAGTGCTGTTGATGGACTTAATGAAGCTGAAATAGTATATATCCCTGTAGATTCTCCACTGCTTCTGCTATAGGTTGCAATTATGTTATCTGAAACTAAAAAGCCTGTGGTCGTACCTGTAAAACTTACAGGATCACTTTGCCCACAATATTTACTTAAAGCATCCGGGATTACTGATGCTGATTTTTGTCCGATACTCAATAAAGCATTTGTTGATGTGATACTGTAGTTTGGATTTGAACCTAAAGTTACTGTGATTGGGTAATCACCAACATTTGAAAACTGTAAAGCCGTTGTGGTCAAAGTATAATTCAACGGATCTCCATTAACTGTTCCGGTAACAACAGCATCCAAGACTGGATTTACATCTCCGTAAGTTTTTGATTT
>JALRGZ010000144.1 GCA_023253295.1 Flavobacterium sp. | reverse complement strand
TTTCTGTTCCTCGAGCATGAGCTCTTTCTGTTTAAAGATGGCGTCTTGTGCGTCTTTCTGTTTCTTGCGCTCGAGTTCGCCTTGCTTGACTTGCTGGTCGATAAGCTGTGCCTGCATGACTGGGTCTTGTGCGTTTTGTTGTGCTTGCGCATTTCCTGCATCAAAGAATCGGTCATGCCTAATAAGGCAAATTTAGAAGCACTATACGCACTGGTCATCGCATTTCCGGCTAATCCAGCCGTTGATGAAATATTGATGATATCTCCTGTTTGTCTTTCTATCATGTTGGGTACCACTGCTCGGGTCATATAATAAGCTCCCATTAAGTTTACCTGAATGATTCTTTCCCATTCGCTAACTTCCATATCCAGGAATTTTCCAAAAGCCCCAATTCCGGCGTTGTTTATCAAGATGTCTATGGTTTTAAATTCGGCTAAGGCTTTTTCTACGGCTGCATTAACGGAATTAATATCGGCTACATCAGCAGTTATTGCTAATGCTTTTACTCTAAGTGAACGTGCTTTGGCTGCTACGTTGTCAATTTCTTCCTGTGTTCTGGCAATTAAAATAACATTCGCACCTTCTTTGGCTAAAGCCAAAGCGATAGCTTTTCCTATTCCTTTTCCAGCCCCTGTAATCAGAGCATTTTTATTTTTTAAATCGTTCATGTTTATTTAATATTGAGTGATAATTTATAAATAGTACTTTCTAAGTTTTCTGAATCGGCATCTTCGCAAAGTAAGAATTCTATTTTTTTATTGTCCTTTTTAAAAACGGTTAATCCTTCAAATTTATTGGTAGCACTAATTTTTTTAGTAAAATCTATTTTCATGGTTCCTAAATCGATACGACCAATAATGCTTCCTAAAATTGCTCCATCAGCATAGGTAGATTGGGTGTTTTCGGCTGTGGCCAAAAAGTAAAGTTTGTTATCTACTAAAACAGCATCGGTAAAACTGGTTCGGACTCCTTTTATTTTAGGTAATTTATAATCATTAGACAACAATCGGAATTCTTCATTTAACTTTTTTGCTTCTATAGTAAAGAGTGTGTTTTTCGCTTCAGGACCATTTCCTCGGTTAAAGAAATACCAGTTTTCACCATTGTAAACACTGCCTTCAAGGTTGAAATCTTCAGGTTTTATAGCAGCAAAATTTTGCATTACTTCATATAGGTTTTTAAGATTGTTGCTTTCAACTTTCTTCTTTTGATGTGTGTCAAATGTAATCATGCCATTTCTTTTGGGAGAAGATCCCGAACCAAAAACGTAGATGGTATCTTGAAAAATAGTCATGGATTCAAAATCGGCTTTCTCTTTTTTAGGTGTATTTTCAATGGGATTGGGAACTAATTCATGGCGTTTCAAATCTTTGGAATTCATTTGGTATTCATATAAATAGCCACTGTTGTCACCAATGACAAACAGCGTATCGTTTTTGAAAATAAGTCCTGAAGCCGAACCGATTCCGATAATATGAAATAGAATTTCGAGTGTAAATTTCCCCATCCGTTTATGTTGAAAGCAAGTTTTGTTTAAAAGTTAAAGATAAGAGAATAGTATGGAATGCTAGTGTTAATACATTATTAAAGATTTAAGTAATATATTTATTCCTTATATTTGAGAATATCCAGAAAAAAAACAGATTCTATGAAAGCAATCAATCCAGAAGATTTTAAAGTAACAGCTTCTATTAAGTTATCTGAAATCCCAACCAATTTAAATAGTAAGGCCAGTGATGATGATAAGGAAGAAAAACTGGAAAAAGTTCAGGAAAAGTTAAGTGCCTTGCAGGACGTGATGTATGCCCATAACCGTTATGGAGTGCTTATTTGTTTACAGGGAATGGATACTTCGGGAAAAGATAGTTTGATTCGTGAAGTTTTTAAAGAATTCAATCCGCGTGGGGTAGTGGTGCATAGTTTTAAAACGCCTAATTCAACCGAATTAGAACACGATTATTTATGGCGGCATTATTTGGCTTTACCTGAAAAAGGAAAATTTGCCGTTTTCAACCGAACCCATTATGAGAATGTGTTGGTTACTCGTGTGCATCCCGAATATATTTTAAATGAAAATTTACCCGGAATAGAAAAAGTGGAGGATATTACGCCGGAATTTTGGGAAAATCGGATGGAGCAAATTCGAAATTTTGAAAAGCATATTACCCAAAACGGAACGATTGTTTTAAAATTTTATTTTCATTTGAGTAAAGAAGAACAGAGAAAACGTTTGTTACGCCGTTTGGAAAATATGGAACACCACTGGAAATTTTCGCCAGGAGATTTAAAAGAGCGGGAACATTGGGATACTTATATGAAATACTACGAAGAAGCCATTAATAAAACGGCTACAGAAAAGGCACCTTGGTATATAGTTCCTGCTGATGATAAAGAGATGGCTCGCTATATTGTGGCTAAAATTATTTGGGAAGAAATGCAAAAATTGACTGATATCAAAGTTCCGGATTTAGAAGAAAAAGTAAAAGCAAATTTTGATATGTACAAAGAACAATTGGCAAAAGAATAACTGCTTACTATAAAAAAAAAAACAGCTGACTACTAATTAAAGCAGTCAGCTGTTTTTTTTTGTATAATTACTTTTACGATTATAATTTAAAACCATAGGCCAGCCTAAGCGCCACCTGACCAAATCCTTGTCCCATTGAACCATCACTATTCAAAGTAGGGAAATCAGAATAATGTTCGTAACGTGCAGAAATATCAATGTATTTCGTTGCGTATCCAATTCCTGGAGCTAATAATAAAGAAGTTTTGTCGTAATTGTTTGTTACGGCAAATGCAGCTCCAGCTTCAGCTGTTAAATAAAATTGATCATTCCAAACAAAGGCTTTTAAACCTGCTTTAGCCGGAATGAAGCCTAAGTCTTTGCCATCACTTTCACTCACAAATAAATTAGTATAACCTGTTGTTAAGGTTAATGAATATCTTTTAGTAAGATCGTATTGCAAACGAACATCACCTCCAAGAGTTAATTTGTAAGGGGCTTCAGTGGCATAACCTGCATTTAAACCAAATCCTAAACGGAAACCTTGGTCGTATTTAGGTGTTTCTTGTGCCTTTGCTCCATTGAAAGAGCATAAAGCAAGAGCGAGCATAAAAGCTGCCATCAGTTTTTTTGTTGTTTTCATAATTTGGGGTTTTAATTATTATTTTTTCAAATAGCCTTATAAATAGGGCTATCCTTGAGATAATAAACGAGGCAAACTTTTAAATGTTGTGCATTTTGTTGCTTTTTTGGTTAAAAAAATGGAGAAGTATTGGGAATCAATTAGCTAGAATATTTCTGAAAATGGGGGCAATCAAAAATATTATTCGATACGAGGTTTGCTATCGATTGGCTTCTGCTTACCTTTGTCGCCCAAAAAACAGAAAATGACTTTAGCAACATACACCAAAGAGTTCTCTTATAACCTCCGATTAGCATATCCTATAATTTTAGGAATGCTGGGACATACTATTGTGGGAATTGTCGATAATGTGATGGTAGGAAAATTGGGACCAACTGAATTGGCGGCAGTTTCCTTGGCTAATAGTTTTGTTTTTATTGCGATGTCATTGGGAATTGGTTTTTCTACAGCGATAACGCCCTTAGCAGCCGAAGCCGATGGAGAAAAAAATATAGAAAAAGGAAGAAGTGTATTTCATCATGGCTTGTACTTGTGTACTTTTTTAGGTTTTTCCCTTTTTGTATTGGTCTTTTTTGCTAAACAATTAATCACTTTTATGGGACAACCCGTACATGTGGTCGAATTGTCTAAACCTTATCTGGATATTGTTGCTTTTTCATTAATTCCCTTGATAATTTTTCAGGGGTATAAACAATTTGCCGATGGAATGAGTGAAACTAAATATGCTATGTGGGCTACTATTTTAGGAAATGTGGTCAATGTGGTACTCAATTATTTGTTTATTTACGGGGTTTGGATTTTTCCTAAATTAGGTATTGTGGGTGCTGCTGTTGGAACGATAGTTTCCAGATTTGTGATGTTAGGCTTTATGCATTATAAAATGCAGCGAAAAGCAAAGTTTCATCCTTTTTTTGAAGGTTTTTCTCTTAAAGAAATTAAAAGGGAAATGAATCTTAAGATCATTCGGTTGGGTGGACCTTCTTCGATGCAAATGTTTTTTGAAGTAGGTTTGTTTACCGGGGCAGTTTGGCTTTCCGGAACAATTGGAGTGGCTAATCAGGCAGCTAACCAAATAGCTTTAAGTCTGGCTTCTTTTACCTTTATGTTTGCCATGGGATTGAGTGTTGCTGCTACGATTAGAGTGGGAAATCAAAAAGGCTTAGGTGATTTTAAGAAAATGAAAATTGTGGCTTATTCTATTTTTTTATTGGCTGTTTTATTAGAAATTTTCTTTGCGCTCGTTTTTGTTGTATTTCATCAGCATATGCCTAAACTATTTGTGAATATGGATAATGTGATTGATTTGGTAGCCAACACAGAAGTAGTTTCTATTGCAGCTCAATTACTATTAGTGGCAGCAGTTTTCCAAATTTCGGATGGAATTCAGGTAGTAGTTTTAGGAGCTTTACGTGGTTTGCAAGATGCCAAAGTGCCAATGTATATCACCTTTGTGGCTTATTGGGTAGTAGGATTTCCTGTTTCTATTTATTTGGGATTGTATACTCATTTAAAAGCAGTAGGAATCTGGATTGGACTTTTAGCAGGATTAACAACAGCAGCTTTATTTTTGTATATTCGCTTTATCAGTCTGACGAAAAAGTTGCTGGAATTAAATCATCCTAAACCAAATTAAATGATACTATTTATTGTTCTTGGAATTGTACTCTTAATAATCAGTTTTACTTTAAAAAACGACAGAGGTCCGCTGTCAAAGTTTACAGGGATTTTTAAGATTATTGGGCTGTTGTTTATTGCGCTTGGTGCTTTATCCTCAGCTTTTAAACAAATTGATGCCGGAAAGGTTGGAGTGAAATCATTATATGGAAATGTAGAACCGGGTATTTTAGAAAGTGGTTTGCATTTAATCAATCCGTTGCTGGATGTGACAGAATTTGATATTCAGACTCAAAATTACACCATGTCAGCTGACCATTCAGAAGGTGCTTTAGAAGGGGATGATGCTATTAGAGTTTTATCGAATGACGGACTGGAAGTAGTGATTGATTTAACAGTTTTGTATCGTGTAGCTCCTCAGGATGCACCTAAGATTTTTAAACAAATTGGAGTTAATTATACCGATAAAATTGTGCGTCCTGTAACCAGAACCCGTATTCGTGACAACGCAGTTTATTATGATGCGGTGGCTTTGTATTCGACTAAAAGAAACGAATTTCAGGATCGAATTTTTAAAAATATTGAAGCCGATTTTAAAAGCAGAGGTTTGATTCTGGAACAATTATTAATTCGTAATATCAATTTGCCAGCTTCGGTTAAAGCAACTATTGAAAGCAAAATTAATGCAGAACAGGAAGCTCAAAAAATGCAGTTTGTTCTCCAAAAAGAAAAACAAGAAGCCGAACGAAAAAGAGTAGAAGCACAAGGTATTGCCGATTATCAACGAATTATCTCTACTGGATTATCAGAAAAGCAATTGCAGTACGAATCCATTAAGGCTCAAAAAGAGTTAGCGGCTTCACCCAATACGAAAATTATTTTTATGAACAGTAAAGGAAGTGCTCCAATTATTTTGTCGGATAAATAAAAAATATTTGTACCCAACATTCTAAAAAACTTTGCGAACTTTGCAGTTAAATACTTAAGAAATGGAATTACCAAAATTTGTACTCGGCGACAATACCGATTTCCCAGATGATATTTTTATCATCCATTTAGATTATCCAAGATTTATTATCAACCTAAAAGATGATGAGGTTGAAATTATGGAAGAACCAGAAGATTTAGATGAAGCCGAATTAAATGCCGAAATGGAAAGTCTAATTGAACAAGCAAATGCTTTTTACGACAGAGAAATGGAACGCTACGAGCAAGACTAACTCCTGCTGAAAAGCATTGAAATAATAGTTTAATAGCTGTAAAATGATTAATTTTAATTGTTTTGCAGCTTTTTTATTCAATAGGGGTAACAAAATTAGATTCTAATTGATATAGTATAAAATCAAAAAATGATACGCCATGAAAACTTTAAAAAAAATAACTGTTGTTTTTGCTTTAGGATGCTTTTGTTTCGTAAATGCACAAATAAATAAAGCGAAAGAAGGAGCTGAAAAAGGAAGTTTTTCTACCTCTTCGACAATGAAAGGAATTAATTCCATTTCTAATTCGATGCCTAATAGGATTTCAATGAATGTTACAGTTCCTAAACAGACCCAAGGAGCTACATTTGGCGAAAAAGTAAGCGCCTCTCAAATCAATGTGAGATTGATGGAGAATTCTTGTATCGTTTTATTTCCTAACAACGCGGGATATAAGGTGAATTTAAAAGAGAATAGTATTGTTTTTTTAACGGCTAATGAGCGAAATACATTTGGTGAAAAAGTGAATCAAGGCTTACATGCAGCTGGTAGTTCATTGTCGCAAGGTGCCTCTTTGTTAGGTGGTGCTTTACCTGGAGGATCTATTATTTCTGCAGCAGTTTCTAGTGTGGGTAATTTATCAGGTGGAGCAGGAGGTGGAGCTGCCGCTGCATCGTATGCTAAAAATGCAAAAAAAGTTTTTTCGATACCAGATCAAGATTCTGATGCTATAATGGAGTTGTCTGATGGTGAGTACGAATTGGTTTTCGTTGTTTTGCAAAAAGTAACTTCTGGGTTAAAAGATACGCTGAAAACACAAGTTAGAATAGGTTTTACGGTTGAAAGTGGTATTTTAAAAACAAAGCATGACACCGCTAAAAATTCTGTTTCTAATATTCGATAAGTTATAAAATCACCTTATTAAGATTTGTTTTTAAAATAGGTTTCTACTAATACTCTAGCGGCTGCAAATGGGGAAGACTCATTATTTTGCACCGCTTTTTTTGTTTTGTCTACTAATTCTTGAATTTGAGGATGATTGAAGAAATCTTCTTTAAGTTGATTATTGATGGTTTCAAGTAGCCAATATTCATTTTGTTCCGCTCTTTTACGCTCAAAATAGCGGTTGTTTTTAACAGTATCGATATATTGCAAAATGATTTGCTCTATTTCTAAAATTCCAGCTTTCGTAATCGCACTACAAGTGCTTACACAAGGTTTCCATCCTGATTTTTTACTAGGAAAATAATGCAAAGCGCGACTCATTTCTGTCTGAACAATTTTTGCTTTAGCGATAGTATCTCCATCTGCTTTATTGATCACAATAGCATCGGCCATTTCTATAATACCTCTTTTAATGCCTTGTAGTTCGTCGCCAGCTCCCGCTATTTGCAACAGTATAAAAAAATCCACCATACTATGCACAGCAGTTTCACTTTGTCCTACACCTACGGTTTCTATGATTATAGTGTCAAAACCTGCTGCTTCGCAGAGTGTAATTGTTTCTCGGGTTTTTCGGGCTACACCGCCCAGTGTTTCCCCTGATGCTGATGGTCGTACATAGGCGTTTGGATCTTTAGCCAATTCTTCCATACGGGTTTTATCTCCTAAAATGCTTCCGTGTGAAATAGCACTACTGGGATCAATGGTAAGTACAGCTACTTTTTTACCTTTTTGCGTTAGATGTTTTCCAAAAGCTTCAATAAAAGTACTTTTGCCTACTCCTGGAACACCAGTAATTCCTATTCGGATTGATTTATTGGCATGTGGCAAGCATAAGTTTATTACTGTATTGGCGTTCTCAAAATGCTCTGGATTTGTACTTTCGATTAAAGTGATGGCTCTACTTAATGCCACAGTATCTCCTGCCAATATACGGGATACGAGGTCCTCGGTATTAGGCTGAATTCTTCTGGATTGCTGAATTTTTTTTAAAATTGTAGCATTGAATTTTTTAGGACTGTTTTCGTTTGAGTCTTTGTTTGCTTTCACTTTTCTACTTTACCAATTGCTTTAAGTAAATTTAAGATATAATATTTGTTTTTTTTTTATCCAAATCGTAACAAATAATACATTGTAAACTTCTAAAAACTTTGTTATTTGTGAGATACTAAAATAATTGTGATAATTCTAACAAGCTTTATGATAGCTCCAAATTAGTGAATATCTTTGCAGCATTATGATAAATATAATCCTGATTTTTGTCTATTTACTTATTGGAGTGGCTTTGCAATATGTAAAATGGTTTCCTACTACTAGTTATAAATTAATCAATAAGTTTGTAATTAACGTATGTCTTCCGGCATTGGCTCTTTACTACATTCCTAAAATTCATTGGGATAATAAGTTGCTGTATCTCATTGGTGTAACATGGATTGGTTTTACAGTTTCCTTTTTTTTATTTCGCTTTTTGGGAAAAAAATACGGTTGGTCTAAAAAATTAATTGGTTGTTTGATAATCACCGCAGGTTTAGGTAATACGTCTTTCTTGGGTTTTCCAATAGTGAATGCTCTATATGGTTCCGAAGGTTTAAAAATGGCTATTTTAGTCGATCAGCCGGGTACTTTCGTAGTAGTTTCTACGCTTGCAGTAGTGGTGGCTACTATGTATTCAAAAGATGCAACTAGTGGAGGAACTATTTTTAAAAAAGTAATATTGTTTCCTCCGTTTATTTGTTTTTTAGTGGCTTGTTTGGCTAATATACTTGGTTTAGACTTTCATGATTATATTCAATTTGGTTTGACCAAATTAGGAAGCTTATTAACTCCTTTGGCTATAATTTCTGTTGGTTTACAATTGCATTTTGATAGTAGAAGTAAGCATTGGAAATTTTTGTGGATTGGATTGGCTTACAAATTGTTCCTCACACCAGCGCTATTGTTTTTGCTATATGTTGTTGTTTTAAAACAAAACGGATTGATGATTCAGGTAGCTTTGATTGAGGCTGCCATGGCGCCTATGATTATGGCTAGTATTGTGGCAACTTCACACGGCTTAAAACCTCGATTAAGTAGTATGATGATAGGATTTGGTATTCCGATTTCGTTTGTTACTTTGGCTTTTTGGTATTTCGTCTTGCAGTATATTTAAACTAAATTTTTTAGAAGCAGAACTATTATTTTTCATAATAACTTTTTCTCCTGCTATTCGTTACAATCTTGTTTTCTGAACCCCAGAAAAACAAGGATTTTCACTTCTATCAGGGCTATGGATTACTTTTTACGTTTCAAGATATTTTTTTGTAAATAGAAACTAATATATTTGATAAAGGATAGTTAACTATTAATTTGAAGCAATTTTATTTTTTACGGAAAAACTACGCAAACGAGCAAAACAAATTTTTCTAGTGTCCTTTCTTATCTTATTACTTTTGTATATGACAGATACACTGAATATCGATCTTGGATGGCTTAACTATCCAATCATTTTGATGATTCCGGTACTGTTCTCTTGTGCAATTGCAAATCTAATATTGGTTTTGATTTTTAAGAGTGATTTAAAGAGTAAATTACCAGTACTAATTCTGTCTTTGATTCCAGTAATTACCTTTGTGTACTTTTTTTTGATGTTATTTTCTATTCAATGTTAAATTGAAATTGTAGTTAAGGGAGAATAATGAATAGTAATTGTTAAATCAGTTCATGTTCTTTAACAAATATTTATTCTAATTAAATAACGAGAATTGCTTTTTTTGACTAATTTTATAGAACTTATATAAAATAGATATATCATGGCAACAATACGATTAGGCGATATCGCTCCAGATTTTAAAGCAGAAACCACTCAGGGGACTGTTCAATTTCATGAATGGTTAGGAGATTCTTGGGGTGTTTTATTTTCGCATCCTGCTGATTTTACTCCTGTTTGTACAACAGAGTTAGGAACTGTGGCTAATTATTTTCCTGAATTCAAAAAAAGAAATACGAAGGTAATCGCATTAAGTGTGGATAGTTTAGAGTCGCACTTAAATTGGATCAAAGATATTGAAGAAACTCAAAACGTAACTTTACAATACCCTATAATTGCTGATGAGAACAAAGTAGTAGCTAATTTGTATGATATGATTCATCCCAATGCTAACGATACTTTTACAGTACGTTCGGTATTTATTATCGGAGGAGATAAAAAAGTGAAGTTGATTTTGACTTATCCGGCTTCAACAGGGCGTAATTTTGACGAATTATTACGTGTAATAGACAGTTTACAATTAACGGCTAATTATAGTGTAGCAACACCAGCTAACTGGAAAGACGGTCAGGATGTGGTGATTTCGCCTTCTATTCCTGATGAAGATATTCCTGCTAAGTTTCCAAAAGGATTTAACCGTATCAAATATTACCTAAGAATGACTCCTCAACCGAATAAATAATTTTTGGTTTTAAAAGAAAAAAAGTACAATAGGATATTTTCTTATTGTACTTTTTTAATTTGGAGATTTAGTAAAGTCTGAATCTAAACTAAATTATTGATTTTAGCATACTGTAATAGCATAATCGTTTTGGCATCTTTTAGTTCACCTGTTGCAATCATGTTGTAAGCCTTGTCAAAAGGCATTTCCAATACTTCAATATTTTCCTGTTCTTCCTCCAGTCCTCCACCGTCGCTAACTTTCATAGAAGCATCATATTCGCCAATAAATAAGTATAATATTTCAGTAATAGCGCCCGGAGACATATAGGTTTCCATAATTTTTTCGACCTTATTGATACGATAACCTGTTTCTTCTTCGGTTTCTCTTATAATGCATTGTTCAGGTTTGTCCTGATCTAATAAACCTGCACAAACTTCAATCATCATTCCGCTTGTATTACCATTAAGATAGGTAGGTAAACGAAACTGACGGGTTAAAATAATGGTTCTGTTTTCTTTGTTGTAAAGTAATATAGCAGCTCCGTTACCACGATCATAAACTTCTCTTTTTTGAGTAATGATACTGTTATCCGGTTTTTGGTAATCAAAGGTTACATTGTTGAGTATGTACCAGTTGTTTGAAAGTAATTCCGTTTTTTGGATGGTTATTTTTGGGTCGTACATAGTGATGAATTTGGATATAAAAAAACGCTCTGAAAAGTCAGAGCGTTAGTGTGTTATTTTGAAATCGTTTGCTTTCTGTCTGGACCTACAGAAACAATTTTAATAGGCACTTCAAGTTCTTTTTCGATGAACTCGATGTATTCTTTTAATTCAGCAGGAAGTTCTTCATAAGTAGTCATTCCTGTTAAGTCTTGTTTCCATCCTTTGAATTCTTTGTAAACCGGAGAAACATTTTCTTCTTCTACATTGTATGGGAAGTGAGTAATGTTTTTTCCTTTATAGTTGTATTCAGTACATACTTTCAAAGTGTCAAAACCGGAAAGAACATCACCTTTCATCATCATTAATTGGGTAACTCCATTTACCTGTACAGCATATTTTAAAGCTACTAAGTCTAACCATCCGCATCGTCTTGCTCTACCAGTCACTGAGCCAAATTCGTTACCAACTTTTGCCATAGTAGCACCTGTTTCGTCAAAAAGTTCTGTTGGGAAAGGACCACTACCTACACGAGTAGTATAAGCTTTGAAAATTCCATATACTTCTTTGATTTTGTTAGGAGCAATTCCTAAACCAGTACAAGCACCAGCAGCTGTAGTGTTTGAAGAAGTTACGAATGGGTAAGTACCAAAATCTACGTCAAGTAATGAACCCTGAGCTCCTTCACATAAAATAGATTTACCTGCTTTTTGAGCTTGGTACATATATTCTTCGCTATCAATGAATTCTAATTTTTTGATTTCTTCGATTGCTTCAAAGAACTCATTTTCAAGTTCTTCTAAGTTGTATTGTAATTCTACTCCGTAGAATGCAATCATTGCTTCGTGCTTATCTGCAAGAGAACGGTATCTTTCTTTAAAATCTTCTAATTCAATATCTCCAACACGTAAACCATTTCTACCGGTTTTGTCCATGTAGTCTTGGACCACTTGTTCACGCGGCAGAGTTTGGCCGAGGTCAGCAGCGGCCAGAACCGCGCGGTCAA
>JALRGZ010000109.1 GCA_023253295.1 Flavobacterium sp. | reverse complement strand
AAAGCAATTGAGATGTATCCTCACTTAGCTCAAGAACTTTCCAAAAAAAAAGATGTAAATAAATCTGACGCGATTCTTATTGCAAGATTTTATTGCGAGACAAGATTAAAAGAAGAAAGCTAAAACTAATTAAATTACCTTAAATTGTTGTTTAAATAGCCCAATTGATGACACATTCTCTAAGTACTTCAATTAGCAACTTATGGAACAACAAATTGCAGCACAAGTAGTAGGATTAGGTGGAGCAACAGATTTTTCAATTTGGCAATTATTTTTACGAGCTGACTTTGTCGTTAAGTTTGTAATTATTCTTTTATTAGCTAGTTCTGTTTATTCTTGGGCTTTAATATTCGATAAGTTTAAACTTTTCAAAAGAATAAACCAATCTACTACAGAATTCGAAGAGAAGTTTTGGAAATCTAAATCTGCTGAAAGTTTAAACAATAGTTTACCAAATAACATTGATGACCCACTTGCTAAAATTTTTAAACAGGCAATGACAGAGTTAGTAAAATCTAAATCTAAACCAAACGCAATTCAAACTGCTAGAGTAGAGCGAACACTTGAAATCTCTACAGATGTCGCTCTAAAGGAAATTCAGAAAAACTTTACCTTTCTTGCAACCGTTGGATCAACTGCACCTTTTATAGGCTTATTTGGAACTGTTTGGGGAATTATGAATTCGTTTCAATCAATTGCAATTTCTCGAAATACAAGTTTAGCTATCGTTGCACCAGGTATTGCGGAAGCTTTATTTGCTACAGCTTTAGGATTGCTAGCAGCTATTCCAGCAGTAGTGGCTTATAATAAATTTAATAGTGACTCTGCTAGGTACGCAGCTCGAATTGATAATTTTTGTAAAAAGTTTTTAATTTACTTGAAAATGTATACATATCTATTACGATCAGTTTGTTCAACAATTATAATTGGCTTCTAAGTTTTAGAACGTAGTCAGCAATTAACCAACGCTCATGAACACTTAATTGATTCGCATGAGAACCCATCGCATTTAAACCATACGTCTCTACGTGAAAAATACTTCCTTCAGTGATTTCTCTATCTTTATAACTAGGAACACCTAGGAATTTTTCTCTTTCAACTAATTTTCCTTTACCATTACCAGTTGCACCATGACAACTAATACAATAGATTTCGAAAAGTTCTTTTCCTTTACCAGAATTTCTATCTAATGAATCTAAAGGCGATTTTAAATTCGCTTTAGCTAATTCATATCCCTCAGTTGTATTTGGATATTCATAAGGCTCAAAACCTCTATTGATACTACCTTCAGCAGGAAGTTGCCCTTCTTTACCGTTTGCAAAAGCATTAGACTCTGAATAAGTTTCATAGCCTACTGACTCATACATATTTGGAAAATACTGATAATTCGGCGCTTTATCATTATGGCATGAAGCTACTAACATAGTTATGCCTAATAATAGTGTTATTTTATATACCCTTTTCATATCTAAATTAATTCTTTTCTATTACTTTAACTTCTACAGCACCTGTATTTTGGAAAAAAGAAACTAATTCTTCTTCATTATCTTTAACAGCTACTTCCATTAAAAAATGATCATCAGTAGTTCTTACATCAGGATTTTCAGCTTTCTTGAAAGGCCATAATCTACTTCTCATATAGAAAGTGATAACCATTAAGTGCGCTGCAAAAAATACAGTCATCTCAAACATAATAGGCACAAAAGATGGCATATTTTGAATATAACTAAAACTTGGTTTACCTCCAATATCTTGTGGCCAATCATGAATCATGATAAAGCTCATCATAGATGTAGCAACAGTGATACCAACACATCCGTATAAGAATGCACAAATAGCTAATCTTGTAGGGGCTATACCCATAGCCTTATCCAAACCATGAACTGGGAATGGAGAAAAAACATCTTCAATATGATGGTGAGCTGCTCTGGTTTTCTTTACAGCATCCATCAATATATCATCGTCATTATAAATGGCGTAAATTACTTTATTACTCATGGTGTGAATCTTTATTTGCTTCTCTTTCTCTTATGTAATTGTCTCCTGTTGCTTTTAAAATTGTTTTAACCTCTGCCTGTGCAATTACAGGGAAAGTTCTAGAGTATAATAAAAACAATACAAAGAAGAAACCTATTGTTCCAATGAAAATTCCAATATCAACAAATGTTGGAGAGAACATTGTCCAAGAAGATGGTAAGTAATCTCTATGTAACGATGTTACGATGATTACGAAACGCTCAAACCACATTCCAATATTTACTACGATAGAAATAATAAATGAAAACATGATACTTGTTCTTAATTTCTTGAACCACATAAATTGTGGAGAGAATACATTACAAGTCATCATTGACCAATAAGCCCACCAGTAAGGTCCAGTAGCTCTGTTTAAGAAAGCGTATTGCTCATACTCTACTCCTGAATACCAAGCAATGAATAACTCAGTAATATAAGCCACACCTACTATAGAACCTGTAATCATGATAATTAAGTTCATTAATTCGATATGTTGTAAAGTAATGTAAGCTTCAAGGTTAGAAACTTTTCTCATGATAATAAGCAAGGTATTTACCATTGCAAATCCTGAGAATACCGCTCCAGCAACGAAGTATGGAGGGAAGATTGTTGTATGCCATCCTGGAATTACAGAAGTAGCAAAGTCCATAGATACAATTGTGTGTACAGAAAGTACAAGAGGTGTAGCTAAACCAGCAAGTACCAAAGATACTTCTTCAAAACGTTGCCAGTCTTTTACTCTACCACTCCATCCAAAACTTAGGATAGAATAGATTCTTTTGTTAAATGGAGTAATTGCTCTATCTCTTAACATCGCGAAGTCTGGTAATAAACCTGTCCACCAGAATACCAATGATACAGATAAATAAGTAGAGATAGCAAATACGTCCCAAAGTAATGGTGAGTTAAAGTTAACCCAAAGAGATCCAAATTGGTTAGGAATTGGTAATACCCAGTAAGCTAACCATGGACGTCCCATGTGAATGATTGGGAACAAACCAGCCTGAACAACTGAGAAGATTGTCATCGCCTCAGCAGAACGGTTAATCGCCATTCTCCATCTTTGACGGAATAACAATAATACTGCAGAGATAAGAGTTCCGGCGTGTCCAATACCTACCCACCAAACGAAGTTAGTGATATCCCATGCCCATCCAACTGTTTTATTTAATCCCCATGTTCCAATACCTGTAGATATCGTATAAACTATACATCCTATTCCCCAAAGAAAGGCTGTTAAAGCGATTGAAAATACAATCCACCATTGTTTATTAGCCAAACCTTCGACAGGCGCTGCCACATCTACTGTTACGTCATGATATGATTTATCACCGATAACTAAAGGCTTTCTAATATTAGAGTCGTATATATGAGACATATTCCTTTATATTGATTTTTAATTTAATTCTTAAGCGTTTCTAACTTTTACATGATAAACTACATTTGGTTTAGTTCCGATGTGCTCTAATAAATGATAAGATCTTTCATCAGCAGCTAATTTAGCTACTTTACTTTCTTTATCATTAACATCACCAAATATCATCGCTCCACTAGAACAAGCATTAGAACAAGCAGTTTGGAATTCTCCATCAGCAACCGCTCTTCCTTCTCTCTTAGCTTTCAACTTAGTAGCTTGTGTCATTTGGATACACATAGAACATTTCTCCATAACCCCACGAGAACGAACATTAACATCTGGATTCAATACCATACGTCCTAAATCATCATTCATATGGTAATCGAATTCACTGTTTTTGTTGTACAAGAACCAGTTGAAACGACGTACTTTATAAGGACAGTTGTTAGCACAGTAACGAGTACCAACACATCTGTTATATGCCATATGGTTTTGACCTTCACGACCGTGAGATGTTGCAGCAACAGGACAAACTGTTTCACATGGCGCATGGTTACAGTGTTGACACATTACTGGCTGGAAAGAAACTTGTGGGTTATCTGATGCTTTCTCCATTTCGTTGAAAGTAGAAAGTGAGCTAGATAAACCTGCAATTCCTTCTTTTCTTTCGTTGTCTCCAGCAAAAGTTTCTTCAGAAGAATAATATCTATCGATACGTAACCAGTGCATATCACGGCTTCTTCTTACCTCAGATTTACCAACAACTGGCACATTGTTTTCAGCGTGACATGCGATAACACAAGCCCCACAACCAGTACAAGCATTTAAATCAATAGATAAGTTAAAATGGTGACCAGTAGTACGATCAAAAGACTCCCATAAATCTACAGTTGTAGACTCTACTTCTTTGTGATCTAAAGATACTTTTGGAGTAGGATTCCACTCTTTAGAATCTTTGGTATTAAAAATCTCTAAAGTAGTTTCTTTAATGATATCTCCTCTACCCATCAATGTTTTTTGACCTTGAACACAAGCAAACTCATGCTCTCCGTCAGCTTGAACTAGTTCAACTGCTTGAACATCGTTAAAGCCATTATATAAAGCGTAAGCATTAACACCTACTTGCATTTCCTCTTTTAAAGCCGCTTTACGTCCATAACCTAAAGCTAAACCTACTGTTCCAACAGCTTGACCTGGTTGAACAATAACTGGAACCTTTTCTAATTTTGCTCCGTTAGCAATTGTAATAGTAGCATAACTACCATTCAAACCACCATTAGCAACAATCTCATTAGACAATCCTAAAGTTTTTGCATCAGCATTAGAAACTGTAACATAGTTATCCCAAGAAACTCTTGTAATAGGATCTGGAAATTCTTGTAACCATGGGTTATTAGCTTGTTGACCATCTCCCATACCAGTTTTAGTATATAACACTAACTCTAATCCTGCAGCAGCTTTAGATTTCGCTAATTCATTTGCAGCAGTAGTATAATCAGCAGTTCCTCCAGCAGCAGCTTGAGGAGCTCCAACAAATACACCATCATGTAAAACTTTATTCCAAGTTGAACCTGTAATGAAGTTTGAAGAATATGCTTTTAAATAATCGTAATAAGTTCCTGTTAAACCATTAAGAGACATTAAAACATCTTGAAATTGTTTTGTATCAAATAATGGACGGATAGTTGGCTGCGTTAAGCTATAAGTTCCTTTAGTAAGAACTAAATCTCCCCAAGACTCTAAGTAATGAGGTACCGGAGCAGCAATTGTAGCAACAGCTGCAGTTTCATCTTCTTTTAAAGATAAAGCAACTGAAGTTTTTACTTTTTTAAGACCTTCAACGAATGAAGCAGAATCAGCTAAAGTATAAACCGGATTCACACCACTCATAATTAAAGTATGAACGCTACCCGCTTTCATATCACTAATTAATTGAGCAACTTTCGCGTCAGAACCTTTTCTGATTTGTCTTGTTCCAACAGTAGTATAAGCTTCACTAGCTAACACTTGGTTAATAGCCAAAACTAATAACTGAGCGTTTTTATCCTGAATTCCAGAAACTAAAACACCTTGAGAACCTGCAGCTTTTAATTGTTGAGCCGCTTTAGTTACTTCAGCTTTAACTTTAGCATCCAAGTTAACTGCAACAGCAGAACCCGTTACAACATTATATATTTGAACTAATGCTTGTTTTTGATTAGCAACCGTCATCGGTAAACGCTTATCAGCAGCAGCACCAGATAAAGTCATATTAGCTTCTAATTGGAAATGACGAGACATTTTACCGTTTTTAGGAATTCTGCCTTGCGCATATCCTGCATCATATCCTCCACCTTGCCAATCTCCTAAGAAATCAGCTCCAACAGAAACAATTAATGAAGCTTTTGAGAAATCATAATCCACTAAAGCTCTTTCACCATAAACTGTTTCAAATGCATCTAATGCAGCAGATGATGAAACCGCATCATATACAACGTGTTTTGCATTTGGATTAGCAGCAATAAAATCAGCAATTAATTTTTCTGTCGATGGACTTGCTAATGTATTCGTTAAGAAAACCACTTGTCCACCTTTAGCTTTTGCCTCAGCAACACTTGATTTAATTTTTGAATTTACTACAGCCCAAGACGAATCTTTTGCTTCAACTTTTGGTGCTTTCAAACGCATATTATCATACAATGACAATATTGAGGCATGAATCCTAGCATTTGCTGCAAATTTAGCTCCCGCAATAGTATTATTATCTATTTTAATAGGACGCCCTTCACGTGTTTTAACAAGTAGATTTGCAAAATCAAAACCATCAAAAACAGAAGTTGCATAATAATCTGCTACTCCAGGAATGATTTGTTCTGGTTGCAATACATAAGGAATCGACTTGTGCACAGGCCCCTCACATGCTGCTAAAGTTGCTGCAGCTGTACTAAAACCTACGTACTTTAGAAAATCACGTCTTGAAGTTGAAGAAGATGACATCGCATCAGCATTTCCTAAAAATTCATCCGTAGGAATCTCCTCAACAAACTCGTTATTTCTAAGCGCCTCAACAATAGAACCATTTTCTAGTTCCTCAACACTTTTCCAGTATTTTTTGTTTGATGACATTGTATATATATATTAAAATCTTAATAATTTGATTAATAGTGGCATTTACCACACTCTAAACCTCCCATTTGTGCTTCAGTCAATTTATCCACACCGTATTTCTTAGAAAGCTCTTCATGTATCTTAGTATAATACCCATTTCCTTCCATTTTAACTTCAGTTTTTCTGTGACAATCCACACACCAACCCATAGTTAATGGAGCAAATTGTTTTTGAACCTCATAAGTCTCAACAGGACCGTGACATGTTTGACACTCAATACCTCCAACAGTTACGTGTTGAGAGTGGTTGAAGTAAACAAAATCAGGTAAATTATGAATACGAACCCATTTAACCGGTTGTGTTTTTCCAGTATAAGATTGAGTTGTTTTATCCCAACCCACAGCATCGTATAATTTCTGGATTTGAGCATCGTAGAATGCTTTGCTATACTCAGGAGTAGCAGTCGTTTCAGCCACCTCAGAAATATTTTTATGACAGTTCATACAAACATTTAAAGAAGGAATACCTGCTGTTTTACTTACTCTGGCTGCAGAGTGACAATACTTACAGTTAATCTCATTATCACCTGCGTGAATTTTGTGAGAATAGTGAATCGGCTGGATTGGCTGATAATCTTTATCAACACCTACCTGCATTAAATAACCATAAACAAAATAACCACTTGCCAACAATAATAAGATACAAGAAACCAATACTAAAAATTGATTTTTAACAAATGCTTTCCAGATAGAAATTTTTCCTTCTTTAGGAGCAACTTCAATACCATTAGCTTTAGCTACTTTTCTTAATACATTGTTAACCATAAACAACATCACAACCAACACCACCAACACTAAAGCAAGAACTCCTAAAATTACATTATTAGAACTTCCACCTTGATCAGCTGTCGCAGTAGCAGTTTGATTACCTGGCCCTGGAGCTGGCTCTGCTTTTGGCTCTGATGTATAAGCTATAATATTATCAATATCCTCATTTGACAACTGAGGAAATGAAGTCATTACCGCTTTATTGTTTTCATTAAATAATTTTACTGCTGCTGCATCTCCCGACTTAATCATGTCAGAACTGTTATGAACCCACTTATAGATCCATTCCATGTCATGTTTTTCAGAAACCCCTCTAAGAGCGGGACCTGTTGACTTAGCATCCAGCTTATGACACGCAGCACAATTAGAATTAAAAAGCGCCTTACCTTTTACCGGATCACCACCAGCTGTAGCAGCTGCTGGAGCAGCTTCGGTTGCAGCTGCAGGAGCAGCATCTTGCGCAAATGAAGAGAAGGAAACAGCTAGCATTAAAGCTATACTTAAAAACAGTTTCCTTGAGTTCGAATTATGGTTACCCACCTTTTTCATAAAGTATAATGATTATCTACTAAAAATTGGCACAATTTTTTATGCAAGAAATTCACATAAAAAACGTTCCTTTATTTTAAACAGCCACAAAAATACGACTTAAGAACTATTCTCAAAACCCTAACACAGCACAAATAACAATTTATATTAATTCTAAATAAGTTTTTTATTTCCCTTTCAAGGAATAAATTCTAATTTTACCTAAAAATATTCACATTATGAGAATTTTAACTTTTTCGAACAAACTTTTGTTAATAACAATACTATGTTTTGTCTCCAACAAAATTAACGCACAAGAGACAAAAATTAACATTCAACAAAATCCCAAATTTGAACAACTACTCAATGAGAAGAGAAAAATAAACGCTTCAATAGCTGTAAATGAGCTATATAAAATTCAAATATTTAGCGGAATAAGTGAAAAAGCAAAAAACACCTTAAACGAATGCAAACAAAATTTTTCCGACTTAGACGGAACAATTGTATTCAATACACCTAACTACAAAGTTTGGATAGGTAATTTTAGAAATCGTATTGACGCCGAACGAAAATTAATTGAAATCAAGAAAGTCTACGAAAATGCATTTTTAATAAAACCTAAAAAGTAAAATTTTAATAATACATATTTTACCAAAAGAGAGGGCTCAAGTTTAACCAACTTGAGCCCTCTCTTTTTTTATAACATTTTCTATGAAAACACATAAAAATACAACTTGCAAAGACTATTTATCACATAGATGCTTGCTATTTTAACCGCGTTAAAAACGCTACACTTTATCTTTTAATTTAAGTAGGCATTCACCACAAGCAAGTACCACATGGTATATTAACCACGATAGTTTGAAATCAATATTTTTTAAAAGATTGCTAACTAACACTTCATTCAACAAGATTTTTAGATTCTATTAATTCAATTCCTTTAAGAATATATTGATCATGAATGAAATTTGAAGTGGTTTCTTTAACATAGTGATCTATTTTTAATCCTTTTCTTTGAACTCCTGTCCCATCTGGATAAAATCCTCCAAGAGCAGTGAATCGAAATTCCGTACCATCAGGTAGTTTAAAAATGGTAATATTCATTACAGAACCAGCTGTGTTTTCACCTACAGTTATACAAATAGGAGATGCTTGAATAGCCATTCCAATATACTCAGCCTTACTTTGAGTGGTTTGATCTACTAATAAAATAATCTTTTTATTATAGTATTTTGAGTTTTTACTACCACTTTTAAAAGGATCTATGATAACACTAATTGAAGGCTTACCAAAGCTTGCCAATGAGGGGCTATTTCCTAATGGCGATAGAACCTTAATAAATTCTTTCCTTTCTGGATAAGTGTATTTTGCAATATCATTTCCTGAAATGTTTTTAGGATAATTTCTTAAATCTATTATAATTCCATTTGTATCGGAAAATTCATCAAATGCTTTTTTGATATCTTCTTTAGAAATCGTTTTTAAATTTATATATCCAATATTATCATCAATAAGTTGCCATTCTTTTTTATAAGAAAACAATGGAAGCGAAGAATAATCTTTACTTTCAAAGGTTTTATAAAGATGAATATATTTTGTAATAACCGAATCGTTTCTTTCAATTCTAACTTTAACACTATCTTCTATATTTCACAGCAACCATCCAGAAAGCCCTTTTGAATAAGTATCATTCGAAGAAGAAAATTTTGATTGTATTTTTTGCTTTTGAAGTGATTTAATGCACAGGTCATTAATTTTAACAATCAAATCCCCCAATTTCAAATCATCTTTTTTTGCCAAATTTTTATTAAAAATCCTTGTAACAACTAAAGTGTCATTAATATTCCTTATTCCGATTGGAGCTCTATATTTAAATAGAGAATCGGATACTGTTTTTGATAAATAACTAGAATGTGAATCATTGAGTTGTATAATTAAATTGGTCTTTGCTAACTCATATTCTAATTGAGAATTACTGTTTACGAAGCTATCAATAAAATAATCTAACTGACCAAACCAATTTTTATCCATTAAATATTTATTTACATAATAATATTGGATGACATTCCAAAAACTGAATAACTCTAACAACCTATGGCTTTTTATTTTATAGTCAAATGCTTTAAAACCTTTCTCATTTTCGAAAGTCGGGATTCCACTTTTTGAAGTGTAGTAGTAACCTATACTTGTATTGTTTTCTAATTTTTTTAACTTGACATAAAGTTCTTTATTGTCCGAATACCGTTCTATCCAGTTATAATCAAAATTTTTTGTGAATAGATTATCCGTAATTGTCTCGGTCTTTATTTTACTTTCTTTGACTGATACAACAAAATTTAATAAAAAAGAATCAAGATTTGTTTGTGTCTTTACTGCTTCTAGTTTGTCAATATTTTCAACAAAAATTTCGTCCCAATTGTAATTTCCTTTGCTCACTTCAGAATGATGATACTTTAGAAGTCCCCATACCAAACCAAATTGTTTGTATTTTTCAATATTATCAATCGATTGGTTTTCTTGAGCCAACATTTGTAAAATACTACAAAAGCAAAATGCAATTACAAGGACAAATTTTCTTTCCATATTTTTTTTTATCTAATATTTTATCAAAAGAACTTTCTAAATAGACAATTCTCTAACTCATTAAAATCCCTCTTTCTAAAACAGAAAACCTCTAAAATACAAAAAATCCCGATTGCTCGGGATTTTCTTATAAAATTATATTTTACGAAATATTATTTCAATTTCTTTTTAACCGCTACTTCGTGGTAGGCTTCAATAACATCTCTTTCTTCGATATCATTAAATCCTTTAATTTGGATACCACAGTCGTAACCTTTAGTTACTTCTTTCACATCGTCTTTGAAACGTTTCAAGGCAACTAATTCACCTTCATGAACAACTACTCCATCACGGATAATTCTAATTTTCGCCTGACGGGTAATTTTACCATCGGTAACCATACATCCAGCAATTGTACCCACTTTAGAAATTTTGAATAACTCTCTGATTTCAGCATTTCCTAATACTTCCTCTTTCATCTCCGGAGCAAGCATTCCTTCCATAGCATCTTTCAAGTCGTCAATAGCAGCGTAGATAATAGAATAGTAACGGATATCGATTTCTTCTTTATCAGCCAATTGTCTTGCGTTTCCAGCAGGACGAACGTTAAATCCGATAATAATGGCATCAGAAGCAGAAGCCAACATAACGTCGGTTTCAGTAATTGCTCCAACACCTTTATGGATAATGTTAATTTGAATTTCTTCAGTAGACAATTTAGAGAACGAATCAGATAATGCTTCCACAGATCCATCTACGTCTCCTTTAAGGATTACGTTCAATTCTTTAAACTGACCTAAAGCAATACGACGTCCAATTTCATCTAATGTAATATGACGTTGTGTACGAACTGATTGTTCACGCATTAACTGAGAACGTTTAGCTGCAATTTGTTTTGCTTCTTTTTCGTCTTCAAATACGTTGAACTTATCACCTGCTGTAGGAGCCCCATCCAAACCTAAAATAGATACTGGAGTTGAAGGTCCTGCTTCAGTAATGATATGACCACGCTCATCCTGCATTGCTTTTACTTTTCCATGGTGCTTACCTGCTAATAAGTAATCTCCAATTCTCAAGGTTCCATGTTGCACCATGATAGTAGAAACATATCCTTTACCTTTATCTAAGAAAGCTTCCACAACTGCACCTTGAGCTGGTTTATTTGGATTAGATTTTAAATCTAAGATTTCAGCTTCTAATAATACTTTCTCTAAAAGATCTTTAACTCCTAGACCAGTTTTAGCAGAAATATCGTGAGATTGGATTTTACCTCCCCATTCTTCAATTAGCAAGTTCATACCCGCTAATCTTTCTTTAATCTTATCTGGGTTAGCATTTGGCTTATCAATTTTATTGATTGCAAAGATAATTGGAACACCTGCTGCCTGAGCATGAGAAATCGCCTCTTTTGTTTGTGGCATGATATCATCATCTGCTGCAATTACGATAATAACAATATCTGTTAATTGTGCTCCACGAGCACGCATCGCTGTAAAGGCTTCGTGACCCGGTGTATCTAAGAATGCAATTTTCTGACCATTATCTAAAGTTACTCCATAGGCTCCAATGTGCTGTGTAATACCTCCGGACTCACCAGCGATAACATTTTCTTTACGGATATAATCCAGTAAGGAAGTTTTACCGTGGTCAACGTGCCCCATTACAGTTACAATTGGCGCTCTGTTTACTAAGTCTTCTTCTTTATCCTCTACTACTTCAATAGCTTCTTCGATATCTACAGTAATAAATTCAACATCATAACCAAACTCATCAGCTACAATCGTTAATGTTTCTGCATCCAAACGTTGGTTCATGGTCACCATGATACCTAAAGACATACAAGTTCCGATTACCTTAGTAATTGGCACATCCATCATAATGGCAATTTCACCCACAGTAACAAACTCTGTAACTTTAAGAATTTTACTTTCTTCATCTAAAGCTCTTTGTTCGTCGTCTGATTTTTGACGGTGAGAATCTCTCTTGTCTCTTCTGTATTTAGCTGCTTTAGATTTCCCTCCTTTTTTACCTTGAAGTTTTTCTAAAGTCTCTCTAATTTGATTTTTAACTTCCTCTTCTGTTGGCTCTACTTTAGCCACAATTGCAGGACGATTTCCTTTTGTAAATCCAGGTCTAGCCCCTCTATTATCTCTGTTAGCATTGAATCCGCCACCAGTAGGATTTGGAGTTATCTTATTAGGATTTGGTGTACCTGGAGTTCTAGGTGTAGCTGCAGTATTTGGAGCACCTGCACCTGGTTTAGGAGCAATTCTCTTACGCTTACTTTTATTTGCGTTAGACCCTGGAGCACCTGGAGCGCCTGCTTTATTAGCCGAAATTTTAGGATCTTCTTTTTTCTTCTTTGGCTTCTCAAATTGAGATAAGTCGATAGTTTGTCCTGTTAATTTAGCTCCAGATAGTTTTTGATACTGAGTTGCAATTGCATCTTCCGCAGGAGATTCCTCTGTTTTAGTAGCTTCTTTTGCTTGCGATTCAACAACAGCAGGTTTTTCCTCCTTCTTAACTTCTTTCTTCACCTCTGGTGTTTCAACAACAGGTTTAGCAACTTCAGCTATAGGTTTTTCTTCTTTCTTGTCTGATTCGATTTTCTCTGGAGAGCTCATTTTAGCAGCCGGTTTTTCTTCGGCAACTTCAGGCTTAGTAGTGCTTACTTTTTCTTCAGCTACTGGAGAAGGAGTTGGTTTAGAAGGATTCAAATCAATTTTACCAACTTGTACAGGACCTGAGATTACAGCTCTTGCTTTAATAACTTCCTGTTGTTGTCTTTGTAATTCTTCTTCTTGCTTACGTTTATCTTCAGCCTCTCTATCACGCTCAATACGTAAAGCTTCTTTTTCTTTTCTCTTCTCTTCGCTTACTTCTTTCGAAGCCTCTTTTTTCCCTCTGTCACCCGCAAACTGACCGCACAAGACATCGTATACTTCATTAGAAATTTTCGTGTTAGGATTTGACTCAATAGCAATCCCTTTATCCTTAAGATAATCCACAGCTCTTTCTAAAGAAATATTCAATCGTGCGATTAAAGTTAAATAACGTAAACAAAACGCGAAGTTATTCGTTACATCACGGACGAACTGTGT
>JALRGZ010000048.1 GCA_023253295.1 Flavobacterium sp. | reverse complement strand
CCATCCGGTCAAAGACCGTGACGGCAAGGCCCGCACGGGCCATTTCCTGCGCGGCCATCAGACCCGCAGGCCCCGCCCCGAGGACGGCAGCTGTTTTGGATGCATTTGGCGGCACGGGCGGGACCCATCATGAAAAAATATTCGCGTACAAACGAATCATTAATGAGAATGGTTTGATAAATACACCTAACAATTCAATTGGTGCTAAAATAATACGCATTGGTTTTGGCACACCTGGCATCCAGAAAATGTGACCCCAATAATTTTTATTTGCAGTTAAGTTAGTTATCAAGAAAGTTAAAAGAGCTAAAGAAAATGTTACTGTAAAGTTTCCAGTAGCATTAATTCCAAGTGGAGTTAATCCGAAGATATTTAAGAACAATACAAAGAAGAAAATTGTCAATAAATAACTCATGTATTTTTTGTATTTTTTCTCTCCAATATTTGGGATAGCAATTTCGTCACGAACATATACTACAAGTGGCTCAAAGAAACGTCCAACTCCAGTAGCAATTCCACCATTTTTAGCATAAGATTTAGCTAAGTTTGTGAAAACAAAGAACATTAAAATTGCAGCTGCAATAATAGAAACTACAGTTTTAGTGATTGAAAAATCGATAGGACGAACATTTTCTGGGTGACCTGTCTCTTCATTCTCATTAATAGTTCCTGAAGCATCTGTTCTATAAATTTTACCATCGTGGTGGTTAATTGCATAATAATTCCCGTTAGACTCTGCCACTTCTTTTCCGTGATGAAATTTAGCTGAAGAGAAAATATGTAAGCCATTATCCCACAAAATAACCGGTAATGGAAATCCCCAATTTTCTCCTGACTCATCATCTTGAGTTAAAGAGAAATCATGCGAGTCTAAAACGTGGTGATTAATGAAAGCTTTAATTTTAGATTTTACATCAGTTGGTTCAGCATGACCTCCTTCATGGTGTCCTTCTGCTGCTGCTACATGAGTTGCTTCTCCTTGTACTTGTACCGAATCAACTTCTTGATTAGCAAAACTCATCAATGGAAGACACGCTAAAAATGCTACTAAAATCAATCTAAGTGGTCTCTTTAAAATCACCATAATTACAGAATATGTTATATTTACGTTTCTAAAATTTGGCGCAAAGGTACATTTTTTATTAATATCCGAAAGGATATGAAAACATATTTTTTTTTACACCTATTAAACGCCCTATTTTTAAGGCTTTTTACTTAATATTCTTGTAGTTACAATTGTTTCAATTGTCAAAAAAATCAGAAATAGGATAAAAAAATTCATCTTCTCTATTCTTATATCTTCATTCATTTTATTCAAAATTGGCCTTAAAAGCCAAAAATAAAAACCCATCTTAATGGTTGTTAACAACATGAATGACATCCCAACCTGATTATAACTACGTTCTTTTATCTTTAATAATATCGAAATCATGATGACCGACATTAGAAAAAAAGCGCAATATAGCTTTTCCAGACTGTAATAAAAACCCTCTTCATTAATTTTTAGGAAAATTAACGAGAAACGATGAATTACATAAATTATTAATAATGAAACAGTTAAAAAGAGGTACGTCTTAGAATTTTTAAAAAACATGGTTTGTTTTTATTGAATAAAATAAGCAGTAAAAAATTAATCTTTATCCTTATTAATTTCATTTACTTGTCTAATCACATTGTATAATGCTAAAAACACTCCTACTAGAACCAAAACTTTATTATAATAAAATTTGGGATGTGGATGGTTTTCATCAAGCCAATCACCTAAATAAGCAAATAAAAAGATAATCACCCCCATTTGAATAGGAATGTTTATCAGTGCCAGCCACTTAGCTGAATTTTTTTTATTTGGCTTTTTGTCCATTGGTTACCGGATTTTGATTCTCCTTCATGCTACAGGAAGCTGTAAAATCTGCTCCCGGTTCTACGGATAATTTACTCACAGTTACTTCTCCTTTAATACTCGCTTTAGATTTAATATTTAATAATTCGGCCACTTTAATAGTACCGTTAAACTTACCTTCAATATCAGCATTATTACAACTAATATCGCCTGTAACGCTGCCTGTAGGACCAATAACCAATTTTCCTGTAGATTGAAAATTCCCAATTAATTCTCCGTCCAATCTAAAATCAGCTTTTGAAATAATATCTCCTTTTATAACGGTTCCTTCAACAATTCGATTGGTTTTTCCTAAAAGGTCAGTATAGGGCTTTTCTTTTTTTTTATTAAACATCTTTATTCTTTATTTGGGGTCTGTATATGAATTTAGATTTTTCTTAATTTGAACAATATTATAATTTTCGTTAGAAATAATAATTGCCGGTGTTTCTATTTTATAGGCTGGATCTTCTTTTAAAACATTAGCAACACTAGTTGCATATTCTTTATTGGTAATACCCTGAATAATCACAAAGCCATTTGTCGAGTTGTAAGAATTATAAACTAGTACTAATTTTTGTGCATTTTCTGACTGTATGAATTTGGCAATTTTTTCTTCAATAACTTTTTTATCATTAACATTATTCAATGCTAATGGATACAAAATTTTCCAATGTTTAGAATCATTAGAATTAAAATTCATACTCTCTAATACCGGAATTTGTTTTTCCAGAATGTCATGTGCGTTTTTCCCTTCCTCTGTATTTGGATAACTCTCGGCAACATTTTCCAATGCCGCTTTATAAGCCGTTAATCCTTTTTGTTTTCCAATAGTACTGGCTTTAAGTAGTTCTAATTTAGACACCACTTCTTCTCCTGAAAATTGAGTAATTAAACCATCTATTTTTCCTAAAACAGCATCGAAATCCTCGTTTAGATATTCTTGATATATTCTTTTATAAACCACTTCCGGGCTACCTTCTTCCACTACTACATTGGCATTATTCAAAATTTGAGCATATCGAGAATTTGGATAAGCTGTTAAAATCTTATTTTTGATTGTTTCAGCCTTATCAACATTGGTAATTTGATAAATTTTATACAAATTGTACAAACTTGGGAGTACTAATTTTTCTTCCGGTTGATTTTCTAATAATTGCTCTAATTTTTTAGAAGCCAGATCATATTCTTTGAATTTTTCTTTATAAATAACTCCCAGCTGATAATAGGCCTCATTACGCTCTTTAGCAACACTATCAATAGCAGTAATTGCTGTAGGCAATTGCCCAATATAAAAATTAGAATCGTATCTTGGATTGAGTTCTTTCCCTTTTGTATCAGAATCGATTGTTACGACATCTTGTGCAACCTCTGTAGAATCACTTTGCTGAACTACATTAGGATTAGACGAAGAAGAAATTCTCCAATAACCTCCTAAAGAACGTTTCCCCCAATTTTTCTTAAAAGCCACTTTTCCAAAAGAAACAGTATTTGTATTATAGAAATAAAAACTATTTTCTGCTTGAATACTAGCCATAGATGGTGGCGCAAATGGCACATTAGCAGGCATTTTTCCATTAGGCCCTACAGGAGCATCAGCAGTAAACGATTTATTATTTCTCTCTATATTTTTTTGTTTTTCAGCTTCTTTTTCCTCTAAAATTCGTTTAGCTTCATCTTCTTTTTTAAATTTTTCGATATAGCTATCAAAATAAGCGAGTTTCTCCGATTCGGGCAACGCCACTACTTTAAGTATACTATCATTTCTCACAGCAATAGCTTCATAATAAATAACATCATCTAAATTTTTGCGTACTTTTTCGATGTGAATATACTCTCTTGTCTTAGGATTTAATTTTACCAAAGTACTATCATAATATTTAGCCGCTTGTAAATAACGAGCATTCCTGAAATGAATATTTCCAATATTTCTATAATTGGAAGCCAATAAATAATTATCCGATTGTGCTTTATCTAAAGACGCATTATAAAATTCAATTGCTTTGTCTTCCTTAGCTATTTTATCATAAAAAACCGCCATTTGATAACTTAAAATATCCAGATAAGGTCGATTTTCTCTGTTTTCTAATAGTTTATGGTATTTTTCATCAAAGACAAATCGATCACCGTTTTGGTAATCAAATAACTCTGCTAATCTTGCCTGAGCATGCATCATGTATTTCCTATCGGCTTTTCGATTCATTTTGATTACCGCATCATAATACGCTTTCGCCTGCTCATTCTCTGCTTTTTCCTGATATAACTGACCTAGAATAAAACGATATCTGGCTTTTTCATTATTACGAGTACTAAAATTGACTGCTTTTTTTAAACGAACAATAGCGCTGTCTTTTTCTTCCATATTTAAAAAAGAAGCGGCTAGAAGCGCATTGGCATCCGCCAAAACCTGTTTTTTAGGATGTGTTTCCTTGAGCATTTTAGTAATATTTTTAATTACTAAAGCATCATTACCCAAACGCATATTGGTTTTTTCGCGCCAAATTTTAGCTTCGTCTATTCGGCTACTGTTAGGATACTTGTAAAGAATATAATTGAACGCGTCTAAAGCC
>JALRGZ010000309.1 GCA_023253295.1 Flavobacterium sp. | reverse complement strand
CAGCTAACTCTTGAGCAATTTTCATAATTTGCTCTTGATAGACGATTACGCCATAGGTTTCTTTAAGAATGGGTTCTAGTATGGGATGCTGATAGCTAACTTTTTGTCTTCCGTGTTTGCGATCGATAAAAATTGGAATTCCGGCAGCAACCATAATTTGCTCACGAATCAAATCATAATCAATAACTTGCTCAGTGAGTGGATGTTCTACTTGAATACGAGTATTCATTTCCATAAAGTAGAAATTACGGTGTTTATCAACTAAGAACTCAACGGTTCCTGCACCTTCATATTTAATATATTCAGCTGCTTTTACTGCTGCCTCACCCATTCTTTGACGTAAATCGTCAGTCATAAATGGAGAAGGAGTTTCTTCAGTTAATTTTTGGTGACGTCTTTGTACAGAACAATCTCTTTCAGAAAGATGACATGCTTTTCCGTAAGCATCTCCAACTACCTGAATTTCGATATGACGTGGCTCTTCGATTAATTTCTCCATGTACATTCCGTCATTTCCAAAAGCAGCTGCTGCTTCCTGACGAGCACTTTCCCATGCTTTATGAAGATCTTCTTCTTTCCAGATAGCACGCATACCTTTCCCACCACCACCGGCAGTAGCTTTCATCATAACAGGATAACCTATTTCTTTAGCTACTTTTTGTGCTTGTTCGAAAGATTCTAAAATTCCTTCTGAACCTGGAACACAAGGAACACCAGCTTCAATCATAGTAGATTTTGCAGAAGCTTTATCTCCCATTCTGTCAATCATCTCAGGAGCAGCTCCAATGAACTTAATTCCGTGTTCTTGACAAATTTTTGAAAATTTAGAATTTTCAGATAGGAAACCGTATCCTGGGTGAATTGCATCAGCATTAGTAATTTCTGCTGCAGCAATGATATTTGACATTTTCAAATAGGATAAGTTGCTTGGTGCCGGTCCAATACAAACCGCTTCATCAGCAAACTTTACATGCAAACTTTCTGCATCGGCAGTAGAGTAAACAGCAACTGTTTTAATTCCCATTTCTTTGCATGTTCTAATCACACGAAGTGCAATTTCTCCTCTATTTGCAACTAATATTTTTTTAAACATCTCTTTTGAGTTATGAGTTATGAGTTATGAATTTTTATAAAAATTAAAATTGGCAACTAAAGTCTAATTCTAATTTAGAATTCATAATTTATAATTTCTTATGATGGATCTACTAAGAATAATGGTTGATCAAATTCAACTGGTGACATATCATCAACTAAAATTTTAACGATTTTTCCAGAAACTTCAGATTCGATTTCGTTAAATAATTTCATTGCTTCAACAACACAAAGTACATCTCCTTTTCCAATAGAGCTACCTACCTCAACAAAAACCGGTTTGTCTGGAGATGGTTTTCTGTAGAAAGTTCCAATCATTGGAGACTTAATTGTAATGTATTTGGATGTATCATCAGCCGCAGGAGCTGCTGCTACTGGAGCCGCTGCTGCAGGAGCAGCAGGAGTTGCAATAATTTGTTGTACTGGAGCTGCTGCTGGCAATTGTTGCACATAAGTTGGTTCAGCAGCCGGACTTTCTAATGTAGTTCTAATAGTAATTTTAACATCATCCATTTCTAATTTCACCTCAGCAACACCAGAGTTGGATACAAATTTGATTAGGTTCTGAATTTCTTTTAAATCCATAATATTTGTGATTTTAGTTTAATTTTTATTTCTTGTCGTATGCCCATTTTAGATAGATAGAACCCCAAGTGAATCCTCCTCCAAATGCAGCAAAAATAATCGTATCTCCTTTTTTAAACAAATGTTCGAAATCATTTAAAACCAAAGGTAAGGTTGCCGATGTAGTATTTCCATATTTTTCAATGTTCATCAAAACCTTAGATTCCTCTAAATTCATTCGACTTGCCGTAGCATCAATAATGCGTTTATTAGCCTGATGTGGCACCAAGAAAGCAACATCTTCATTAGTAAGATTGTTTCTTTTTAAAATTTGCTCACTGGCATCAGCCATATTAGTTACAGCATATTTAAATACTGTTTTACCGTCTTGTCTTATACTATGTCTTTTTTCTTGAACAGTTTCAATTGTTGGTGGATGAAGTGATCCTCCTGCGTCAATTTTCAAGAAATCACGACCAATACCATCACTTCTTAAATATTCATCTTGCAATCCAAGACCTTCATAATTAGGCTCAAATAATACTGCACCTGCACCATCACCAAAAATAATACAGGTTGTTCTATCAGTATAATCAACGATAGAAGACATTTTATCGGCACCAATTAATAATACTTTTTTATATCTTCCTGATTGAATATAGGCTGCAGCTGTTGACATTCCATATAAAAAACTAGAGCAAGCTGCCTGTAAATCATACGCAAAAGCATTAGTAGCACCTATTTGAGTAGCAACATAAGCACCCGTTGCAGAAACCTGCATATCAGGAGTGGCTGTTGCCATTAAAACCAAATCAATTTCAAGGGGGTTTATATTAGCTTTAGAGATTAAATCCTCAGCTGCTTTGATAGCTAAATAAGAAGTTCCTTTATCAGCATCTTTTAAAATTCTTCTTTCTTTTATCCCTGTACGCGAAGTAATCCATTCGTCGTTTGTGTCAACCATCGTTTCAAGTACTTGATTGGTAAGCACAAAATCTGGAACATAAGCTCCAACTGCAGTAATTGCGGCCGTAATTTTATTCATTTTATTCGGATATTTCCTCTTCCAAATTCACCGGAAGAAAACAGTTTAAAAAGGGGTTAAAAATACAAAAAAATTCTAAACCCTTCATTTTTAAAAACTTCTAATTTAACGAAAATCACAAACAATAAAAAACTCTCACGAAGGGTGAGAGTTATCTTATTTTTTTATAAAAACATATTAAGCAAAAGTAGCCTCTGACTTATCAATAACTACTTGCCCTCTGTAATACATTTTTCCTTCATGCCAGTAAGCTCTGTGGTATAAGTGAGCTTCTCCTGTAACAGGACAAGTTGCAATTTGAGCTACTGTAGCTTTGTAATGTGTTCTTCTCTTATCTCTTCTTGTTTTCGAGGTTTTTCTTTTAGGATGTGCCATTTTACTATATTATTTATCCGTTAATAGTTGCTTTAATTTGTCCCAACGTGGGTCTATACTCTCTTCTTTATTCTCTTTTTTCTCTACTTCTTTGACTTTTAATTCATTCAATTTCTCTAAAGCTTCTGTTTTTAAACTTCCGTCTTTAACACCTGGATGAACTCGTTTTTGAGGCACCGACAGGACAACCATCTCATAAATATACTGTGCTATATTTATTTCAAATTCTCCAAAAGGCAAAATTAGCAATTCTTCATTATCATCATTAAACACTTCACCAAAACGGACAATCAACTTCATTTTACCTTTAATTGGCAAATCAAAATCTTCTCCCGTTAAGTCACAAGGCACATTCACTGTTCCTTTGTGCTTAAAACTCAACTCAAGCATATTGCTTTTTTTCTCCAAAACTACTGATACTTTTATATCCGAATTTTGAAATTCGTCATACTCAAATATCTCAAAGAACGCATTATCAATCTGATATTCAAAATGATGTTTCCCCAGCTTTAAGCCCACGAAAGGAATTAAAAATTCTTTTGTCCTATTCATTTCAACAAAATTTTGCCCGTAACTTCGGGAGTGCAAAGATATAAAATTATTGTAAATCCAATAACCTTATTAATCTTTTTTTATTTACAATTATTTTTCCTTAACTTTTAACGGATTTTCCGTGATCTCTTCATACTGAATCCTTGAGCGATAGACATCTATAGCCAAATACACAGCTTCTTTAAAAGAATTATAATCCGCCATTCCCTTTCCAGCAATATCATAGGCTGTCCCATGATCCGGAGAAGTCCTTACTTTACTTAAACCAGCAGTAAAATTAACCCCTTTACCAAAAGACAAAGTCTTAAAAGGAACCAATCCTTGATCATGATAAGCAGCTATTACCGCATCAAATTTTTCATAATGACCACTTCCAAAAAAACCATCTGCAGGAAAAGGACCAAAAACCATAGTTCCCTGATCAAATAATTTTTTCAAAACAGGTCGAATCAATTCTTCATCCTCTTTTCCAATTACCCCTCCGTCTCCACAATGTGGATTCAAACCTAAAACTGCAATTTTTGGATTATTGATACTAAAATCTCGAATTAACGACTGCTTTACCGTGTTTATTTTCTTAACAATTAAATCTTCCGTTAACTTAGAAGCCACTTGATTAATAGGTACGTGATCCGTCAAAAGCCCTACTCGTAAATTATCCTGAACCATAAACATCAAAGCATCCCCTTCTAATTCCTGATCTAAATAATCCGTATGCCCGGGAAATTTAAACTCTTCCGACTGAATATTATATTTATTTATTGGAGCAGTTACCAAAACATCTACCAAACCTTCTTTAAGCGCTTTAGTAGCAGCCACAAAAGATTTAATAGCATATTCCCCCACCTTGTCATCATTTGTACCTAAATTCAAATCAACACCTTCTCTCCAAACATTCAATACATTTATTTTCCCAGGCACTAACTGTTCTAACTTATCAATCCCATGAAGTCCCACAGTAGACTCTAAGTTTCTCTTTATAAAAGATAAAATCTTAACATTAGCAAAAATTACCGGTGTACATAATTCTAACATTCGAGCATCTTCAAAAGTTTTAAGAATAACCTCGCTTCCAATACCATTTAAATCTCCAATCGAAATTCCTACGATAATATTTTCTGCTTTTTTAATCATACCCACAAGTTTTTATTGCTAATTTTGAAGTGCAAATTTAGTAAAATAAAACAAGAATGTTTACAGGAATCATAGAAACACTTGGCATCATCCAAGAAATAAAAAAAGAAAAAGACAATATTCACGTCACAATAGATTCTTCCATCACCAACGAACTGAAAATTGACCAAAGTGTAGCCCACAATGGAATATGTCTAACAGTAGTAAAAATACAAGATTCAAAATACACAGTAACTGCTATTGACGAAACCATAAAAAAGACAAATTTAGGTGATTGGAAAGAAGGAGACTTAGTGAACCTGGAAAGAGCTATGAAATTAGGAGATCGCCTTGACGGTCATATTGTGCAAGGCCACGTAGACCAAACCGGAACCTGCATTTCTATTTCCGAAACTAATGGAAGCTGGCTTTACACCTTTGAATACGATGACAAATTAAACAATCTAACCATAGAAAAAGGCTCTATAACAGTAAACGGAGTAAGTCTAACAGTTGTAAACTCCCAGAAAAATCAATTTAGTGTCGCCATCATTCCTTACACTCACGAACACACTAATTTTAAAAATTTTGAAGTAGGTTCAAAAATCAATCTTGAATTTGATGTAATAGGTAAATATGTCTCTAGACTATACGCTAATAAAATATAAAAGAAACGCTCGGCTAAACCGAGCGTTTCTTTTTTATAGCAGAATAATAAATTTTAAAAAAACCAAACAACAAAGCAAAAAAAACTCCCAAAATCAGCCCATCATCAATTGGAAGACCAGGCAAAATAACCCCTCCTGACCCCGAAGCAGGAGTAGGCTCTGGTAAATCAGGCCCAGCCAACATCTTTGCTCCTCCTAGTATAAACAGAACAAAAAAACAGCAACTATAAACTAACATCTTTTTCATAAGAGAAATCACATTTGAAAAACCCGACCAAACAATTAATCATTTACATCAAGCATCACCAACAAAGATAGAATATTTAAACGAATTCCCACAAACAGCAACCTTCTACAAACGTTAATTTTAAAGGGGTTTTATCGATTATTTAAGCATTTCAACATAAATTGCCCTAATCCTTCTAAACAACAAAGACAAACACCCAAAATAAAAATCAAATAACAAAAAAAAGCCTCTACATTGCTGTAAAGGCTTGATTTTTAGAGTGGTCCCACCTGGGCTCGAACCAGGGACCACCTGATTATGAGTCAGGTGCTCTAACCAGCTGAGCTATAGGACCGGTTAAGAGTGTGCAATATTACCACTAATTTTCTTTTACTCCAAATATTTTTGACATAGATTTTAAGACCGCTCGTAGATATAAAATACAAAGGCAGAAAACAACTGATTATTAGAATTCTAAATATTTTTTAAAAAAATAAAATTATTTTATTTCCTGACACAATTCTATCAAAACCCCATTGGTAGACTTCGGATGTAAAAAAACAACCCACTTATTGTCGGCTCCTTTTTTTGGAATCTCATCCAAAACCACAAAACCTTCTATTTTCAATCTTTCGATTTCTGATTTCATATCATCAACCTCGAAAGCAATGTGATGTATTCCTTCTCCTTTCTTATCGATAAATTTTGCAATTACACTTTCAGGATGTATGGCTGACAAAAGCTCAATTTTATTGGATTCCGTTTTAAAAAAAGAAGTGAGCACTCCTTCACTCTCGACGGCTTCCGATTTATAAGCGGCCACACCCAAAAGCTTTTCAAAAAGAAGATTAGAAACGGCTAAATCCTTTACTGCTATTCCGATATGCTCAATTTTTTTCAACATTTATAAACAGTGCTAATGATTAATTCTAAACCAAAAATTAAATTTAATGATTTAATTTCTAAAAAATTCAAAAATACAACCGAAACCTCCATCAATGATAAATCCTTTTAAAAACCACTTCTATTTTTACCCCATAAAAAATTTATAAAAGTTTCTATAGCAAGAATTATAATCGTTATTTTGTGGAACTAAATTTGAAGATCAGTCATGTTGAAAACCAATTTGAAATACATTTCCATTATTTTACTTTTAATCATCTTTTTCAGCTGTGCAAAAAGAGGTTCAATAACCGGCGGATTGAAAGATACTATTGCTCCTGTTCTAAAAATGAGCATCCCAAAAAACTTCAACACTAATTTTAAAGACAATGTAATCAAATTAGTCTTTGACGAAAATATTAAACTTAAAAATTTGAATAAACAACTCGTGATTTCACCTCCAATGAAACACGAACCACTTATCACTCCTCAGACTGCCAGTAAATTTCTCAATATTAAAATTATAGACACTTTACAACCAAACACCACGTACAGCTTTAATTTTGGCCAAAGTATCGAAGACAACAATGAAGGAAACCCATACAATCAATTTAAATATGTATTTTCAACTGGGGATTATATTGATTCCTTGACCATTGGAGGCCGTCTAAAAGACGCGCTAGATATAGAAGTGGAACCATTCGTCTCTGTAATGCTTTACGATGTGAATGATACTTTTAATGATTCAATACCATTCAAAGAATTACCAAGATACATTACCAACACATTAGACAGCTTAAAAACTTTTAGTTTAGAGAATTTAAAAGCTGGAAAATACCTTCTTGTTGCCTTAAAAGACCGAAACAACAACAATAAATTCAATCCTAAAGAAGAAAAAATTGGATTTCTCAAACACTACATCACCGTTCCAAACGACACTGTTTTTGAATTGGAATTATTCCAAGAAAAAATGCCATTCAAATCCTTAAAACCAAGCCAAGCATCCGAAAACAGACTGGTAATGGGCTACGAAGGAGACATGAGTTTCGCCAATTCCAGACCCGAAATAACGGTGAAAAATAACGATGAAATCATCCCTACCCTTATCACTCAATTGCCTAAAAAAGATTCTTTACAGATTTGGTACAAACCCGTAAAAACAGATTCTTTGGCTGTATCAGTAACCAAAGATAAATACATGGCCAACTATTCTGTAAAAATCAGAAAACAAAAAAAAGACACCTTAAATTTTAATCCTATAAATAGTGGAGCTCTCAATTTTAGAGATCAATTTGCCATAGAATCCAGTATACCGCTAGTTCATTTAGACCAATCAAAAATAACATTGATTGCTAAAGACTCCGCTTCTGTTGACTTTACAACAGAATACGATTCATTTAACCAAAAGTTACTTTTTGATTTTAAAAAGGCTCCGGCAGAAAAATACACTTTCACTCTTTTACCGGGTGCATTGACCGATTTTTACGAGAATACCAATGACACCTTGATGTATAGAATGGAAACCAAGGATTACGAAAACTATGGAAATCTCAAGGTGAAATTAGAAAATGTCAAACGCTATCCTGTCATTGTTCAACTAACCGATGCCAAAGGAATTGTTATCGCTTCTGAGTATACCGAAAGTAGTCCTGAGACAGCATTTAACTTACTTAATCCTGCAGTTTATAACCTTCGAATAATCTATGATGACAACAAGAATAAAGCTTATGACCCTGGGAATTATTTAGAAAAAAGATATGCCGAAGAAGTAGTCTATTATTCAAAAGAACTAGATATTCGAGCAAATTGGGATGTAAATGAAGCTTTTGATGTGAGTTTACCCTACACACCTACACCAAAACCAAAGCCTAAAAAAGAAGCTCAAAACAAAAAAATTAGATATTAATTTTTGATTACAAAAGCGTCTCTGTCATTTAGAAATCCTAATCTTTTTCTGGTTTCGAGTAATTTTTCTTTGTCAATTTCCACAATGAAGGCACCTGCTTTTTGTTGCGGCTCCAAAAGATAATTGCCTAAGAAATCGACTGCTTGAGAATGTCCTGTATAAAAATGCGCATTATCATCCGTCCCGATTCTGTTGACGCCTAGCACATAACTCATATTTTCAATAGCGCGAGCTCTAAGTAACACATCCCAAGCTGCGATCCGCTTTTGAGGCCAATTGGCAACATACAGTAATAAATCGTATTGTTCTACATTTCGGGAAAAAACAGGAAAACGCAGGTCATAACACACTAACGGACAAATTTTCCATCCCAAATAATCTACAATCAATTTCTGTTTTCCGGGCGTATATACTTTTTCTTCACCAGCCAAAGTAAACAAATGTCTTTTGTCATAATATTGCACTTCTCCCGAAGGAAAAACAAATAGCAATCTATTGTAACAACTACTGTTTTCTTTTATCACCACACTCCCCGTTATGGCCGCATTTTTGGCTTTCGCCAAAGTTTGTAACCAAGCAACCGTTTCTCCCTGCATGGTTTCTGCCACGACAAGCGGATTCATGGTAAATCCAGTCGTAAACATTTCGGGCAATACCATCAGATTTACATCCTCTTGAATGGCCTGTATTTCTTGTTCGAAATACTTTCTGTTGGCTTCAGGGTTTTCCCAAACTAATTCCGATTGAATTATTGCTATTTTCATATGTTTAAAAGATATTTTTTAGAGACAACCTATGAAATCGCTTTTTTAATCATCGGCATTTGCTTGAGCATACTTGTTGTTAATGGCGATTTCATTTTATAAAATTACTAAAATTTTGGCACGCACATCAAACGGATTCACAAGGATTCAAAATTTAATTATTACAAAACAACAACTTGTTAATGGGAACAAAAAAACGCATCCAAATGAATGAATGCGTTTTTTAAACTATTGGTTTTTACCTGTCCTCGACTGCGCTCGAACTGACAAAAAACTATTGGTTTTGTCCAGTTGTCCAAAAATAGTATTCATTTGAGAGGCAAAGGAGGTGTTGACTTCGTCCTGACCATAGCTACTTAGCGAAATCAAGAAAATAGCCAGCAAAGCAGTAATTTTTTTCATAATTTTGTTGTTTAAATTAAATGATTGTGAGATGTTATTTAATTTGATCTTGGTAAGATTGCCTCTTTGGCAATCTTACTTTTTATCGTTAGTATTCCATGTCAAAGCGACCTTCCCGTATTTTTACAATTTGACCTTTTGAATTAACTGCATCAAACCAAAATGTACCCGAAAGGATTGCTTTATCAAAATTGTGATTGGTGATTTTTAGTTCTCCTGTAATTGTTACGTTTGTACTATATCGAGTTTCTTGAATAGAATTATACACTGTTATATATTCTCCAAATTTTGAATCAGCTCCATATTCTTTGAGTTGATATGTTTCACCAACAATCAAACTTTTATTGTAACTAATAACATTCATTGAAAGTGTTTCATTATCATTTCTTTGAGCTATACTAATATTAAAATCTTTCCCATTAATAAAATCTTTCCCATTAATATAATTACAGCTTAAATTACCGTCAGGGAAATATCCTTTTGGCAAGAAAGCTTTTCCATCGACCAAACATCCTGCGGTGTTGGCTCCTGTTTGGGTAGCTGGTGGCAGTTGGTCTATTGGGTTTATGGGTTTCTCGTCTTTAGAGCAACAAGATAGACTGAGCACTGTTACGAGTAGAAATAGTAGGTTTTTCATAGGTCAAGTTTTTTTATAGAAGATCCAAATATAACTATTTGAAATATAATACAGGTTAATATTATGTTAATCTTGTAAGATTATGTTTAAAAATAGAAACAAAAAAAACGCATCCAAATAAATGAATGCGTTTTTCTATAATCTTTGTAATTCCCCCTTCGGAGGCTAGGTGATTATTATCCTTTCAAACTTGCAGATAAATATTCTCTGTTCATACGAGCGATGTTTTCTAGTGAAATTCCTTTAGGACATTCTACTTCACAAGCTCCAGTGTTGGTACAGTTACCAAAACCTTCAGAATCCATTTGGTTTACCATGTTCAATACACGCTCTGTAGCTTCAATTCTACCTTGAGGTAATAATGCATATTGAGAAACTTTGGCCGCAACAAATAACATGGCAGAAGAGTTTTTACAACTCGCAACACAAGCTCCACAACCAATACAAGTAGCCGCATCAAAAGCCTTGTCAGCATCATCTTTGTTTACTGGAATAGTGTTAGCATCGATAGTATTTCCTGAAGTATTTACCGAAATAAATCCTCCTGCATGCTGTATTCTATCAAAAGAACTTCTGTCCACTACTAAATCTTTTACCACTGGGAATGCAGCAGCACGGAATGGCTCGATCGTAATCGTATCACCGTCCTTAAACATACGCATGTGCAATTGACAAGTAGTTACGCCTCTATCTGGTCCGTGAGCTTCACCATTGATGAATAAAGAACACATTCCACAAATTCCTTCACGACAATCGTGATCAAAAGCTACTGGCTCTTCACCAGCATTGATTTGTTGTTCGTTGAATACATCTAGCATTTCAAGGAATGACATATCAGGCTCAATTCCGTCGATTTTATAATCAACCATTGCTCCTTTATCTTGGGCGTTTTTTTGACGCCATATTTTTAATGTAAGTTTCATATTTTTATGTTATGAGTTAATTGTTAAGAGTTAGAAGTTTCTACAAATTGTAAATTCAATAATTTATTATCCTAACTTAGTCTTAACTAAATAATTAATATATCCATTTAAAATTGCTTTGGTTTTTTCAAACCTTTCTCTGTATTGCTGCAATAAATAATCATCAATATATTCTTCATCTCGCGCTGTAATAACCTGATTTAAAGATTCACACAACGAACCTCTGGCAATTCTACAAGACTGAATATTTTCCTGATAATTAAATCTTCCATAACCTTCAGCAATATTATCACTCACAGATCTAGAAGATCTTCTAAGTTGACTTGTTAAGGCATATTTTTCTTCAATTGGAAATTTTGGAATAATATTCTGAGACACAAACATTCTTAATTCTCTTGCTGATTTCCAACATTCTAAATCTTCGAATGACTGTAAAGAACTCATAACCCTTAACCCTTAACTTTTATTTATAACTTCTTTGAACTAATTTAATGTTCTCGTAATTCAACGGTTCTTTGTGAAGTACTGCATCACTTGGTTTTCCTTTGTATTCCCAAGCAGCTACATAAGCGAAGTTTTCGTCATCACGAAGTGCTTCTCCTTCT
>JALRGZ010000224.1 GCA_023253295.1 Flavobacterium sp. | reverse complement strand
TGAAATCTTTGAATACATCGAAATATGGTACAACAGAAAAAGAAGGCATCGTGCTTTGAATTACAAAACGATAGAGGAGTTTAATAATCAAAATCACATTTACAAAAATGTGGCTTAACTTAGACTGTAATTTTTATTTGCATATCCACTGCTGAATAAACTAATGTATGTCAAAGGTTTGTTCATAGTTTTAGAATTTTATTTCGGCTTGTTTTACATTTATACTTTTCAAGTAATTTACTTTTTCTTCTGCAACCATTAATGTTTCCGAAGAACAATTGTAAGCATACATTTTTTTAGCAAATTGGTCGCCAAAATATTCTACTTTCAATTTTTCAAAGTCTAGGTCGAAAGCATTTGCTAATTTATCTAATCGCTTTTCGTCAAATTCACGTTTGCCGTTTTCAATCTTGCTCAAATTAGCAGAATCAAGTTTTAGCAATGCTGCAAGTTCAGTCAAAGTCAATCCTTTGTCTGTTCGTAATTGTCTGATGTATTCTCCAAAAGTTGCTTTCATTTGCTTGTGAATTTTAACTTGTCAATTAATGACAAATTCAACCAAAGGTTTTCATTCAGCAAGTTTTTTTATGTCAATTTTTGTCGATAGAAGGATTTTTGCGGTTTTCTTTTTATTATGAAGTACAGTTAATAAATATACGCAATAAAACTTTCGCAAATACATCGAAAATCAGGTGGATTGGCGAAAGTATGGTTTCGTATTTACTTTTTCAAATATAGAAATTTAATTAAATAAAATTCATGTTAAAATTTATTTTCAAAAAAGAGTTAGTAAAACTGTTTGCAAAAAAAAAAAAGCGACTTTCTAAAAAATCGCTTTAATTAAAATAAGATAGGTTTTATGCTTTTTCGATGTGTATTTCTCTGGCTTCCAATCGGGTGAGATCCATGTTTTCTGGAGTATGAAGTACCATTGGGAATTTCTCAATTTTTACAGAACTACTATCTAAACCAAAAGCACTTTCTTCAGATAAACTTAGTTTTTTGATTAAGAAATAGGAGTTCATAATGATGTTTTCATGCCATTTTAATTCGTTGTCATTTGAAAGATATTTTTCAGAAAGCACAAATTTGAAATCACCAATAATGTTGTTTTTGTTCAAAGACTCATAACGGCTTCGTATGTCTACTTCGCCATTTTTAACCATGTCTTTAATTACTTCTTTGAACATTAAGTTGATTTTAGTAGGTTCTCTAAAACCAAGATTAAAATCTACACGATATAAATCGTCTTTAAGTATTTCGGTAACTCTGTATTCGGTTTTATAAGGTTCCGATAAGATGTTTACGTGTACAAACCAATAGATATCGGCACGTTTAGGTCTTTTTTGTAAAATAGAATACATTACTTTTTCTTCTATTTCATCAACACGTCCGGCATTAGTCATGTATACCAAATGAGTAGCATATTTAGGAATACTTAAGTCCACACTTAATTCACTTAGTACTTTAATGTAGTCTTGTACTTTTACAATTTTAGTATAGCTTTTGGTAATCTTTTTGGCAGAGAACCAAATAGACATTACACAAATTAAAAGAATTGCTATGATTAATGTTACATAACCTCCGTCAGCAAATTTTGTGATATTAGCTGCAAGGAAACTAAATTCAATCAATAAATAAATGGTAATTAAAGGAACCATGAAGTACAATTTTACCCTTTTCATAATTAAATAAAAATTTAGTAAAATGGTGGTCATAATCATACAAAGAATAATTGCTAAACCGTATGCATGTTCCATGTTGCTTGATTCCTCAAAATGGATTACAATTCCAACACAACCTAAAAATAAAAGCCAGTTGATAGAAGGGATGTATAATTGACCTTGTAATTCGGTTGGATAGTTGATTTTTACTTTTGGCCAGAAATTTAATCGCATAGCCTCATTAATTAAGGTAAATGAACCACTAATTAAGGCTTGAGAAGCAATTACAGCCGCAGTTGTTGCGATCACAATACCGAAAGGTTGAAACCAATCTGCCATGATTAGGTAGAAAGGATTTCCGTTTTTTCCTCCTAAACTTAATAATGTTTCTCCCTCATGATGGATAAGATAAGCTCCTTGTCCAAAATAGTTTAAGACCAAAGTTGCTTTGACAAAAATCCAGCTAATGCGAATGTTTTTTCTTCCGCAGTGTCCCATGTCAGAATATAAAGCCTCAGCTCCTGTAGTACATAAAAATACAAATCCTAATACAAAAAAGCCATCGGGGTGAATGGTCAATAAGTGGTATGCATAATAAGGATTGAAAGCTTTGAATACCTCTGGGTGTTCTATAATTTGAATAATACCTAAAATTCCAAGCATACTAAACCAAATAAACATCATTGGAGCAAAGAATTTTCCAACTAGTTTGGTTCCAAATTGCTGGATTGTAAAAAGGACAAATAAAATTCCAATAACAATAGGAACGGTATTTATTTCGGGATAATAGGTTCTGATTCCTTCAACTGCAGAAGATACAGAAACGGGAGGTGTAATAATTCCGTCAGCTAATAAGGCACTACCTCCAATAATGGCTGGCACAATGAGCCATTTAATTTTTGTTTTTTTTACTAAAGCATACAGAGCAAAAATTCCACCTTCACCATGGTTATCGGCATTTAAGGTTATGATAACGTATTTTAGTGTTGTTTGTAGAGTTAAAGTCCAAAAAACAGCTGATATTCCTCCTAAAACTACATCGGCATTAATAGTATGGTCTCCTAATATTGCTTTCATTACATACAAAGGAGAAGTACCGATATCTCCATATATAATCCCTAAAGTAACTAATAAACCTCCTAAAGTTAATTTGCTGTGTAAATTTTTATGTGATGCGCTCATTTATATTTTAGTAAAGGCTTCAAATTTACTCATTTTTATATAAATCAAAAGTGATTCTCTTTAAAAAACGAAAAAACACGACCAATTGGCCGTGTTTTTAATAATAGTTTTTTATTTTGTTAAATTCTTCTATTATTACTTCTTGAAGAATTATTTTCTCTACTGTTTTGGCTTCTGCTTTTATTCGATTCTACTCTTTGTGGTATAGAAGCTGGTGCTGTAGGTCGGGAGAATGTACCTCTGTTAGAAGAGCTTTCTCTGTTGTTTTCTACTCTGGGTGTGCCATTTTGTTGTCTTGGGGAATAAGTTCGAGAACTCTCAGTTTGTTGGGGCGTGTTTTGTCTCGAATTGTATGTGTTATTTTGGTTGTAATTTCTGTTAGATGGTCTTTGAGTATTTTCCTTAGAGTAATTATTGTTGTTTTGAGAATAATTTCTTGAAGGAGTATAGGTTTTAGCTGTATTAGAGGAACTATTATTAGATTCTCTGGAACTGGTTCTTGGAGTTGAATATACTCTTGAAGTACTATTTCTATTAGGAGAGTAGTCTCTTTGCGTTTCTCTTCTGGCTGTTGTGTTATTACTGTATGTTCTTCCTGGAGTGTAGCGGTTAGAAGAATAATTGTTATAGTTTCTTACACCTCTTCTTTGGTCTAATTCATAGCGATTAGAATAATTGCTGTATCTTCTTGTGAATGCATAGTTTGGATAGCGTCTTTCATAAGCGTTTGAACGTCTTGTATTGTAAAGACTGATTGCTAAATTACTTCTTCTGTAACTAACATAGTTGTAACGATTGCTAAAGTTTAAACATAAGCTAATGTTGTTTCTATATCTGTATACAGGATAAGGGTTCCACGCATAATAGTATGATGGGTAATAATTCCAATACCAACTAGATATATAAGGGCGATAGTTTGATATCCAGAATGAAGCATATATTTGAGGGGTAGCATAATATACAGGCTCATAAATATAGTTAGGCCCATATAGATATTCATTACCAATAAATTGTACCTGTACGCTGTTATTGTTTCTTTCAATATCAACAGTTGCTACATCTTGATAAACATCTCGATCTAAAACAGCTTGAATAATAACAACATGAGTATTGTATTCTACAGTTTCTATTACTCTTAAATAATCTACTTCGTTGTCATTATTTAAGTCTAAATTAGAAATTTGAAGTTCCGGATCATTTAGACGTCTTTCAAAGTCTTCAAGATTTCTTGAGTCACCAAAAATAGATGCAACAGCTCTTAAATCAAGATTGTCGCTTATTTCGTCGCTCATAGCGTTTACTGTTGTTCTATTTTGTGCTTCTACAGAAGCTGTGAACAAAGTAGCTACCATACCTAATAGTATAATTGTATTTTTCATGATAATGGATATTTACATTCTTAATTGGGTATATCCAATTACTGTGCCAATACAATTAATTTTCAATTGTGATGTAGTATTTAATTGTAAATTAGCTTCAAATAAATATTGAAACAATGAAGAATTCTATTTTAATCCTACTTCTTTTGGCATTTTTTAGTTCTTTTCAAATGACTTTAAAGAGTCAGGTTATTAAAGGTAATATTTCTTTTATTTTATTGACACTTTGCATTTCTTCAAAAATAGCTTCGTAATCAT
>JALRGZ010000210.1 GCA_023253295.1 Flavobacterium sp. | reverse complement strand
AAATCATCAAGTAATTAACGAATTTGCAAATAGTCCCTAGTCCTCAGTCCTTAGCGACTAGTGATTAACTTAAACACTTAAAAAAATCTTAGTTATTAGCCCGTAAAGACATAGGACTATGTACTAAGGACTATAAAAAAGTAAAATATGAAATTAGCTGAAATATCCATAAAACGTCCTTCCTTAGTTATCGTTTTGTTTACGATACTAACTCTTGGAGGTCTGTTCAGTTACAGCCAGCTGGGCTATGAACTGATCCCTAAATTCGAAATGAATGTAATTACGGTTTCTACTGTATACCCTGGAGCCTCTCCTAGTGAAATTGAAAACACGGTTACTAAAAAAATCGAAGACGCGGTTGCATCCATTGAAAATATTAAAAAAATTGATTCGAAATCCTACGAGAGTCTATCGGTTGTATCCATAACATTGACTTCAAACGCCAATGCAGATATTTCGATGAACGATGCACAACGAAAAATTAACGCCATATTGAGTGATTTACCAGATGATGCCAAAACACCGTCGCTAAACAAATTCTCTTTGAGTGATATGCCAATCATTACCATTGGTGCCAATGGTAAAATGGACGAAGCCGCTTTTTATGACTTAATCGACAAAAAAATTGCTCCCGTTTTATCTCGTGTACCGGGAGTTGCACAAGTAAACATCATTGGTGGACAAGAACGTGAAATTCAAGTTAACCTTGACGCTACTAAATTGCAAGGCTATGGTTTGTCTGTCCCACAAGTGCAACAAATGATTTTAGCATCAAACCTTGATTTCCCTACAGGAAATATTCAAACTCGTGAACAAAAAATCCTTATCCGTTTAGCTGGTAAATACAAAAATGTTGACGAACTTAGGAATTTAGTAATCTCGTCTAAAAACGGAATTCAAATCCGCTTACAAGACATAGCTGATGTTCAAGATTCCCAAAAAATTGCAGAGAAAATTGCTCGTGTAGATCAAAAAAGTGCCATCGTTTTACAAATAATAAAACAATCAGATGCTAATGCAGTTGCTGTAAGTGAACAGGTTACTAAAACGGTTAGCAATCTAGAAAAAGATTACAAGGTTGTACAACTTGAACTAGAAACAGCTAAAGACAGTACTATTTTTACCCTTGAAGCAGCTGATTCGGTTATTCATGATTTATTGATTGCTGTCATATTAGTAGCATTAGTAATGTTGTTCTTCTTGCACAGTATTAGAAACTCATTAATTGTAATGGTTTCTATTCCTGCTTCATTAATTGCAACTTTCATTGGTATTTACTTAATGGGTTACACTTTAAACTTAATGAGTTTACTTGGTTTATCACTCGTTGTAGGTATTCTGGTGGATGATGCCATTGTGGTATTGGAAAACATATACAGGCACATGGAAATGGGTAAAAGCCGTATTCGTGCAGCCTTTGATGGAACTGCGGAAATTGGAGGAACCGTAACTTCGATTACCTTAGTGATTGTGGTAGTATTTTTACCAATCGCTATGAGTACAGGTTTGGTTTCTAATATTATTACCCAATTCTGTACCACGGTAGTAATTTCGACTTTATTATCACTTTTAGCTTCCTTCACCATTATTCCATGGCTGTCTTCCAGATTTGGAAAATTAGAACACATTGAAGGTAAAAACCTTTTTGGAAGAATAATTCTTGGATTCGAAAATTTATTAAGTCGTTTTACACACTGGGTAACTGAAATCTTAGAATGGTGTTTGGATCATTATATCAAAACTATCTTAATCGTATTAGTATTATTCTTTGCTTCTACCATAGGATTAATGGGTGGTGGATACATTGGAGGAGAATTCTTTGCTTCGTCTGATAGTGGTGAGTTTTTGGTACAAATTGAAATGCCGAAAGACGCTTCATTGGAACAAACCAACTTTATGACACAAAAAGCAGAAGCTTATTTGAAAAATCAAAAGTATGTGTATAGCCAAATTACCACTGTAGGTCAAACCTCTGAAGGTATGGGTGCAACCCAGGCTACAGCTTATAAGGCAGAGATTGACGTAAAAATGATTGAGCAATCAGAACGTACTGACGATGCCTCGGTTTACGCTGCTAAAATGAAACGACAATTAGAAAAAGTTTTAGTGGGTGCCAAAGTAAAAACAGTTCCTGTAGGTATTATGGGAACCGCCGAAGATGCTAAATTAGGATTAATTGTTACGGGGCCTAATGTGGAAAGTGCGATGAAATTTGCCAAATTAGCCGAAGCTGAATTAAGACAAATTCCCGGAACTACTGAGATTAAATTAACCGTTGAAGACGGAAATCCTGAGATTAATGTTCAGGTTGATCGTGATAAAATGTCTGCTTTAGGATTGAACCTACAAACTGTAGGTATGACCATGCAAACGGCTTATAGTGGAAATACCGATGGTAAATTCAGAGCTGGTGAATACGAATACGACATCAACATTAAATACAACGCTTTTGATCGTAAAAACATTGATGACGTTAGTAATCTTATTTTCATTAATGATTTAGGACAACAAATTAAATTATCGCAATTTGCTACTATTACCGAAGGTTCAGGACCAAGTAAATTAGAACGTAGAGACAAGACTGCTTCTGTTACTGTACAAGGTCAAAATATTGGAGTTCCATCTGGAACTATTGTACAACAATGGCAAGAGCGTCTAGATAAATTAGAAAAACCTACCGGAGTAAGCTACATTTGGGGAGGTGACCAGGAAAATCAAAGTGAAGGTTTTGGTACATTGGGAGTTGCCTTATTAGCTGCTATTATCTTAGTTTACTTGGTAATGGTTGGTTTATACGACAGCTTTGCACACCCATTTGTGGTCCTTTTTGCTATTCCACTTTCGTTTATTGGAGCGATGTTAGCTTTAGCATTGACCAATAATTCCTTAAACATCTTTACCATTTTAGGTATCATCATGTTGATTGGATTGGTTTGTAAAAATACAATTATGCTGGTGGATTATACCAATCAGCGTCGTGCTGCCGGAGAGAGTATCCGAACCGCATTGATTCAGGCTAATCACGCTCGTTTACGTCCTATCTTGATGACTACGATAGCGATGGTATTTGGTATGCTTCCTATTGCTTTAGCTTCAGGAGCAGGTGCCGAATGGAAAAACGGATTAGCTTGGGTAATTATTGGAGGATTAATTTCTTCATTATTCCTAACCTTAATTATCGTTCCTGTGATTTATGAAATCATGGAAAAAATTATTGCTAAATTCTCTAAAGGAGATAAAATCGATTACGAAGCCGAAATGGTTGCCGATTATGAGCATCGTGAATTAAGTGAAGATGGTGTCACTCCTAAACATAACATGTAGAATTACCCATTTTACAACAAGAACAAGCCTGTACATGAAATTTGTACAGGCTTGTTTCGTTTTATAAAGTCAAGTATAACCCATTAAGCAAAAAGTATTCCCTGTTACTTATCGAATTTTCATAAAAAAACGAGAATCAAAATAAAGAAACTCCTCATTTTGATTCCCGTTCTGTAAGCTTATCGGCTGCTTTATCATAGTTGGCAACTACCTGTTTCAACTGTTGAATTGCTTCTGCTGTAAGTTCGCCTTTGGCGCCTTCAGCTACCCAGCGTGCAGCTGAAATTAGAGTTGCTAACTCATAACCGCTGAGTGCAATATGAAAAACCAGATTATTTTTTTTCTCAATGTGCATGTTGAGCCATATTTTCTTTTACATAATTACCTATCTGTTTCAATTCGCCTGCAAACTCATCATAATCGGTTTGCATGCCATTAAGATAGGCACTCCATCCAAGCGACATTTTTGCATAATGAGCCGCTTCCTGTATTTCTGCATCAGTTGCACCAAAAAGTTTTGCTGTCTCTGTATGGAACAATGTGCAATATCTGCATTTAGTTTCTGAATGTAGGGCAACCCCCATTAATTCTTTGTATTTATTAGGAATAAGAGTTTCTCCTAATTGAAGACTTTTAAATAATTCCCATTCAAAATCTAAATAAGCTTCGGGAATACCTTTCATAAATCCCGGAACGACACCCAAATACTCCCTGATTTCGGCTTCTACTTCTGAACGATTTCTTGCTATTGCCATTTCTAATTGATTTTAAAAATTATTTTAAATTTTACAATCTGGCTTTCATAAAATTTTGACCTATAAATTTACAAAAAAAGCACCCAACAACAAACAAATAACTGAATAACAATTAATTAAATCAAAAATAACTATCAAATTATTTCTAATTAACGCCCGTAAAAAACAATCTTCAGTAGATAAAAAACATATTCTACAAATTCCTCATATAGCTTGTTTTAAACCACTTAAAAGGTGAAATTATTTTTTTACAAAACTTATTTAGAATAAATAAAAATAAATTTGTTTGCTAAATTTTTAGAACCTATTTTTGCTTTATTAAAAATCATTCTAAATAACATGAAAGCAAAATTTATTCTACCCACACTAAGTTTACTATACATACTATTATTTTCAACCACTGCTTGGTCACAAGAAAGAGCAAGTATCAAAGGACAAATTACATTAAACGACCATCAAGCTCCGGAAAATATTTCAGTAACTCTTAAAGGAACCCGGTTTGGAACAATAACTGACTCAAAAGGAAACTATAAAATAAAGAATATCAAACCGGGATCTTATATTTTAAAAATTTCTGCCATTGGTTATACAACAAAAGAACTAAAAATCCATCTGGTCCAAGGTCAGGAAAACCTTCAAAATTGTACAATTGAATCTAATTCGGAAGCTCTTACAGAAGTAATTATCAATAATCGTAAAAAAAATAATTTTGCGAAGAAAGAAAATCAACAAATAGCAAAATTACCCCTTAAAAACCTTGAGAACCCGCAAGTATATACAACAATAACTTCTGATTTATTAAAAGAACAGGTGGTAACCAATATAGATGATGCTTTAAAAAACGCTCCTGGTATTCAACCTCTTTGGGCATCAACAGGGCGTGGAAGTGATGGTGCCGGATACTTTTCGTTAAGAGGTTTTTCAGTACAACCAAGAGCCTTAAACGGTTTACCAGGTTTATCTAATGGAAGTTTAGACCCGGCAAACATTGAAAAAATTGAAGTTATTAAAGGTCCCTCCGGAACTCTATTTGGAAGTACAATAGTATCTTATGGAGGTTTAATCAACATTACTACAAAAACACCATATGATCATTTTGGTGGAGAACTAAATTACACTACAGGATCTTATGGATTAAACCGTGTAACTGCCGATGTGAACACCCCTCTAAACGAAGACAAATCGGTTAATTTCAGAATTAACACCGCTTATCACAGTGAAAATAGTTTTCAGGATGCCGGATTTAGAAAAGCATTCTTTGTTGCCCCTACCTTATCTTTCAAAGCATCTGATCGACTATCATTTCTAATCAACACAGAATTTTTAAATAATGAAGCTACTAACCCTACAATGTTATTCTTAACACGTTCCAGCGCATTAAAAGTTCATAATATAAACGAACTAGGATATGACAACAAGCGTTCCTACACCAGCAATCAGTTATCAATTAAAACTCCTTCATTCAATTTACAAGGTCAGATGTTTTATAAAATAAATGACTTCTGGACTTCTCAAACGGCAATTTCCAAAACATCAGCAAAGTCTCAGGGATATTACAGTTATTTATTTGAAGGCACAACTGCATTTCCAGCCATTACTGATGGAGTTGTATTTGGTCGTTATCTCAATTATCAAAACTCTACTACTTTAGCCACTGATATTCAACAGAACTTCATTGGCGATTTTAAAATTGGGAATTTGAGGAACAGAATTATAGTAGGTTTAGATTATTTCAATCGTCAGATTATTGACAACGGAACAGGATATATTCTTAATGGATATGTATATATTGGAAATGATAACTTACAAACTGTAAATGAAAATATTTTTGGCATTAATGATCCGGCTAAATATATCAAATCAGGTGATAACGGCAAACTAAGTCAAGTAGCAACAGATGCTTTATTAGCAAGCGCAACAGTAAATAACAGTAAAACCAAACAGGAAGTATATAGTGCGTATATCTCTGATGTAATTAACTTTTTACCCAATTTATCTGCCATGGCAAGTTTACGAATTGACAGATTCATGAATGCACAAAATGGTGCATATAATCAAACCGCCTTTTCACCAAAATTTGGAATAGTGTACCAACCTATTTTGGATAAAATTTCTCTTTTTGCTAACTATATGAATGGATTTACAAATGTGGCTCCAGCTGAAGACATTAATGGAACTACCCGAACACAGCGTGTTTTTAATCCGGAACATGCTGATCAATTGGAAATAGGAACAAAATTAAATTTATTTAAAGACAAATTGTATGCTGTTCTTAGCTACTACAACATTCAAGTTACTGACAGAGTTTACAATATCCGTAATTCAGCTACTGATATTACTTATTATCAGGATGGTGCACAAAACAACCAAGGTTTAGAGGCAGAAATTATAGCCAATCCTGTAACAGGATTAAACATTGTGGCTGGATACAGCTATGTAGACGCAGGCGTAACAAGAGGAGATGCTAACACTGTAGGTTACAGACCAACCAGTGCCGGAGCTTATAATACAGCAAATTTATGGGCAAGTTACCGTTTTCAAAAAAATACTTTAAGAGGATTTGGATTTGGATTTGGAGGAAATTATTCGGGAGAAAATAAAATTACACACGGAGCAGTAACGGGAACTTTTAAAATTCCGCAGTACACAGTATTAAATTCTTCACTTTTTTATGAAACTGACAAATTCAATTTAACATTAAAATTAGATAACATTGCTAATGTGGACACTTATGACGGATGGTCTACTGTTCATCCTAGGAACATGAGAAGTGCTACAGCTAGTTTCTCCTACAAATTTTAAATACTGAAACATAATACTGGGAATTATGATTGCATTTATTAGTCTAAACATATTTTTGGGTTTATATATTTTATACAATACTTCCAAAAAAGCAACCCTGATGAGTAACTTACAGGTAGAAAGATGGATTCAACAAAATCCAAGACCTTCAAGATTGCTTGGAGTAGGAATATTAGCTCTAGCTTATGGTTTACTAATCAGCTTAAAAGCCATTGGTGTTTCAAGTCTTATCTATTTCTTTCAACTGATGACTATCGGTAGTTTAATTATAGTTTTAACTCCGTTAAAAATCATCAATTATAAATTAGTACTAGGGCTTTTTTTCCTGGCTATTCTTATTGAAATTTTAAACTAAAAACAATCAATGCCAGCAAATCCAAAATATTTAACCCAATGCAAATGGCAACGTTTTGCCAAAATAACAGCCGCAATTTTAGGAGGTTATTTAGTTTCTATGAGCTTTCACTTAGCTTTAACCACTCTGTTTAACAGGGCTGATGTTGTTATTACTATGGCATTTAGCGGTTTTATTCTTTGGGTAATACTTATGGTTATTGCTTTTTTAGCTAAAAATGGTTGGAAAATCTGGCTAATCTATTTAGGACTAACCATCCTTTTTCTAGGCATCTTTTTTGGGGTAAACTCATAATTCAATAGCAAAATAAATCATGAGCAATAGAAATTACAATATTTTTTTCAATACGCATACTATCAGCGGAATCGTCATCAGTGTCGTCTTATACGTGATTTTTTTCGCAGGTTCATTTTCTTTCTTTAAAGAAGATATTGCTGCCTGGGAAAGAGGAAAATCCACTACGGTAAATAATAAAATACAACTAAATTTTGATCAGGCTCTAAAAGTATTGGATAGCTCTTATGAACTGCATGGCCGAAAAATTAGTTTTTTCAACCCTCAAAACGAACATAGTACAGCAATTTCTTTAGAAGCATCAAAAGAGACTTTAGCTTCTAAAAAAGGGAAAGAATCACAATATTTAATATTGAATAATTCGACATACAAAACAACAACTTATGAAGAATCTTATAATCTAGGCGAATTCATTTATCGTTTGCATTTTCTAGCACAAATTCCCTATCCTTATGGTTACTACTTGGCAGGATTTATTGCCTTATTCTTTTTGTTTGCCATCGTAACAGGGGTTTTATTGCATTGGAAAAAAATCATTTCTAACTTTTATGTTTTCAGACCTAAAGAAAAATTAAAAATCTGGTGGACAGATGCCCATACATCATTAGGAATTTTAGGTTTACCTTTCCAATTTGTGTATGCTGTTACAGGTGCTTTCTTCATGATTAAATTAGTAATTGTAGCACCAAGTGTTCAGTTTCTCTATCAAGGAGACCAAAACAAATTATACAAAGAATTAGGCTATTACAGTGACGATTATCCATTTGAATACAAAACACTCACCAAAACTTTTAGCATTAACGAAATAGTCACTACAACTAAAAAAAACTGGGATGATTTCAATATTACTCGTGTAGAAATTCAAAATTACGGTGACACAAATATGCAAGTTATCGTAAAAGGAGAAACACAGTATGACAAAAAATTCACAGGTATTGGAGAAGTAGTTTTCAATGTATCTACTGGTAAATCAGTAATCAAAAAAAATCCGCTTGATAAAACTAGTTATTTAGATGGTGTAAAAAATATTTTATACCGAATTCATTTTGGTGATTACGGAGGCTATGGACTAAAAATCATCAGTTTTGTGTTAGGAATCTTAAGTTGTGTTGTAATTATCTCTGGTGTTATGATTTGGCTTGTAGCCCGCGACAAGAAAAACATGCCGGAGAAAAAAAGACGCTTTAACGAAGGAGTCGTTCATATTTATCTCGCAATTTGTATAAGCATGCTTCCAGTTACTGCTTTGAGTTTTATTGTTGCTAAAATTTGGTTTCCATTAGGTCAAAACAATACCTATGCAGTATACTTTATAAGTTGGCTACTTTTGAGTATCTTTTTTATTCTAAAGAAAAACAACCAATTTACCAATCAATTTTGTTTGTTATCAGGAAGTATTTTAGGATTTTTAATTCCAATTACAAACGGAATCAAAACAGGAAATTGGTTTTGGATAAGTTATACCAACCATCAATTTCAAAGTTTTTTTATTGATGTATTCTGGATTGTACTTTCAACCATTACTTTGTATGCGAGTTATAAATTGTATACAAAACAGCAAAATTAACACCATTAAAAAAAGGCTTTCCTAAAAATCCAGGAAAGCCTTTTTCATAATTAACAATTGTAATTTTTAATCCACATTTACGATTGCTTCTTTTTTCCAGTTTTTTATAGAAGCAATTTGGTTATTAGAATAATCAACTTCACTTAAAGTTGCAAATCCTTTATCACTGGCATCTGTCCAGAAAAACCATTTTCCGACTTTCTTTCCATTTTTATATTCGGCAATTGCTGTTTTATTACCGTTTTCGTCAAAAGAAACCCAAGTTCCTTCCAATTTCCCTTTTACAAAGAAGCCTACTTGTTGCACCTGACCATTGTCATAGAAATAAGTTGCTTTTACTTTTTTTCCATAAGGTTCCAATATAGGTTTTGTGCTTTGTGCAAAAATCATCCCTGTAAATAAAACGGCTGCGATAACTATATATTTTTTCATAATGTAAAATTTTAAGTGGTTTCTTTTATCAAATTTACATTATAATTTACATTTAAAAAACATTTTGATAACAATTTAGTAACATTACATAAAAACTTAACATTGGAAATTTAAAAAAGCAAATAATACAAAGTATTAAAAAATCAATTTTCTCAATTCAATGTACATAATTAGTTCTAAATTTGCAGCCGTGTCTTTTTAGACTTATAAACCAAATAATTAAATTTTTCGATAATGTATAGAAGTCATAACTGTGGCGAGTTAAACGCCTCACATATTAATACCGAAGTTACACTTGCGGGTTGGGTACAAAAATCACGTGATAAAGGATTCATGAATTGG
>JALRGZ010000218.1 GCA_023253295.1 Flavobacterium sp. | reverse complement strand
ATTAATGATAATATACCTGCTATTGTTGAAGGTTGGTTTCCTGGGGAAGCAGGAGGAAAAGCTGTAGCCGATGTTTTATTTGGTGATTACAATCCAGCTGGAAGATTGCCTATAACATTCCCAAAATCAGTAGGGCAATTGCCTATTTATTATAACCAAAAACCATCGGCCATTCACAGATATGTGAGTGAAAGCGAAAATCCGTTATATACTTTTGGTTATGGATTAAGTTATACGACTTTTGAGTATTCGAATTTGACATTGAGTGCTACAGAAATTAAAACCAATGGCGAAATAAAGGTAGGTGTTGATATCAAAAATACTGGGAATGTAGATGGAGAAGAAGTTGCCCAATTGTATATTAACGATGTGTATAGTACAGTAACCACTCCCAGAAAAACTTTGAAAGGTTTCAAACGCATTTTTATCAAAAAAGGAGAAACAAAACATGTGGATTTCATCTTAACTCCAGAAGAACTATCATTGTGGAATCGTGAGATGAAGAGAGTAGTAGAACCAGGAGATTTTGAAGTAATGGTAGGAGGTAACTCGTTTGAGTTAATGAAATCAAAATTTAGAGTAACAGAGTAAATAATATAAAAATAAGGAGTTTTATTACTCAAAAACTTTAAAAAAATAGAAAAGACATTAATCTTCCTCAAAGATTAATGTCTTTTTTTTATTGTAAATTTGTTTTTGTTGTAGAATAATCATGTAGACTTCATATTGATTGATAATTGTTTATTGAAATCACTTTTGAACTAAAAAAATGAAAATATTGACCAACACCTTTTCAAATATGTCATTGGTCGAAATTATATTTTTATAACGTTTTATAATAATAAATTTAACAAACAATTAACCTCAGGCTGATTGTACGTTAAACTAAATTAATAACTCAAAAACCAAATTATGAATCAAAATGTATTTAAATTACTGTTGGTATTTTGCTTATTCGGGTTTCAATTAACTCAAGCCCAAATAACAGTAAAAGGAACAGTTACAGATGCTAAAAGTGGTGTTCCTCTTCCGGGAGTAAACATTAATGTAAAAGGTACTACAAACGGTGTTTCATCAGATTTTGATGGAAAATACTCTATTAGTGTACCAAATCAATCTTCCGTTCTAGTGTTTTCATTTATTGGATCTGTTCCAAAAGAAGTTGTTGTTGGAACTTCTACAACCATTAATGTTTCTTTATCTGAAGATACACAACAATTAGGAGAAGTTGTTGTAACGGCTTTGGGTATTAAAAGGGAGAAAAAATCACTTACTTATTCAGCACAAACTGTGTCGACAAAAGAACTTTCGGAAGCTAGATCATTAAACGTGGCAAATTCACTTTCGGGAAAAGTGGCAGGTCTTAATTTTTCTACAACAGGTAGTGGGGTAGGAAGTTCCTCTAGAATTACTTTACGTGGAAACCGTTCTCTTACAGGAAACAATCAGCCATTATATGTTATTGATGGGGTACCAATGGATAACTCAGTATCTTCACCTTCTACAGATATTGGGGGGACTACCAGTTTTGATGGTATTTCTAACATTAACCCTGATGACATTGAATCGATTACTGTTTTGAAAGGTCCTTCTGCAGCAGCTTTGTATGGATCTCGTGCTAGTAATGGTGTAATTGTTATTACAACTAAAAAAGGAAGTGAAGGAAAAGCAAATGTTTCGGTATCTTCTAATTTTATGTCCTCAAATGCATATGATTTGTTAAATCAACAAAATGTATATGGACAAGGTGCAGGCGGTGTATATAATTCATTGTCTAAGACTAGTTGGGGTCCAAAAATGGAAGGACAATCAGTTGCAGCTTGGCAATTAGATCATAATCCAAATTATAGTGGTCCTGCTACTTATGCCTTTACACCACAACCTAATAATTCTTCAAAATTTTTTAATGCTGGTTATAATTGGTCTAAAAATTTGACAGCTTCCATGGGTAATGATAAAACGCAAGGATATTTTTCATATACAAATACGGATGCTAAAGGAATTGTTGTTGGTAATGAATTAGAAAGACATAATGTAAATTTACGTTTAACTAGTAGTTTGACTGATAAGTTAAAATTAGATGTTAAAACAAATTTTATTAACCAAAAAATAGATAATGCAGTTGGAGCAGGAGAAGGATCTATTGGTGAGGCTCTTTATACGATGCCAAGAAGTTTGCCTTATGATCAATACAGAGATTTTGAATATGTTGATGCTGCGGGTCAATTAAGATATAATTATATAGACGCTAATACATTAAGTACGTTGGGAGCAAACCCTTTTTGGTTAGCTAAAAGAAATTTAAGAGTAGATGAAAGAAACAGAGTTATTACATTTGCCTCTTTAACTTATGATTTTACTAAAGATTTAAGTTTGATGATTCGTTCAGGACTTGATCAATATACTAATAAATCTAAAATATCTCGTTACGCAGCAGTAGCTATTTTAAATCAAGATTTTGGTAGTTATTCTGAGTCTATGAGTGAAACATCCGAGTTAAATACTGATTTCTTGTTATCTTATAAAAAGCAATTAGGTGACTTCAAATTTAATGTGAATGCGGGAGGAAACGCTAGAAATCAAAAAACGGAGGGGATAACTAGCGGAGGAACCTTAACGAAAAGAAATTATTTTGCTTTGACAAATCTTCAAACTGTAGGGGTTACACCAGAATTTAGTCGTAAAAAAGTGAATTCATTATATGGTTCCGCTCAAGTAGGTTATAAAGAGTATTTGTTTTTAGATGTTACAGCTCGTAATGACTGGTCATCAACTTTACCTGCAAGTGACAGATCTTTCTTTTATCCATCTGTAGGTGTTTCAGGTATACTATCTGATATGTTTGATATTAAATCGGATGTTTTATCTTTCTTAAAAGTTAGAGGTTCTTTTGCGCAAGTAGGTAATGATACAGATCCTTATCTTTTAGCAAATCAATTGTATTTCTATGGATTTAATGGAGGTGTTGTTCAATCTTCTACTTTAAAAAATAATCCTAATTTGAAACCAGAAATTTCTAGTTCAACAGAATTTGGATTGAATACTCGTTTATTCAATAACAGAATTAGTTTAGATTTTACTTGGTTTCAAACAGATACTAAAGATCAAATTTTTACAATTAATTTACCAGAATCTTCAGGATATTCTAAACAAGTAATTAACGGTGGTAAAATTCAGAACAAAGGTGTTGAATTAGTTTTAAATGGTAAAATTGTTGATAAAGATGATTTTTCGTGGGACGCAACAGCTAACTTTGCTACCTACAGAACTAAAGTTTTAAGTCTTTCTGAAGGACAAGATGAATTAAATCTTGCTACTGGTTATGAGAGATTAGCTCAAACTATTGTAAAAAAAGGAGGTAATTATGGCGATTTATATATCCGTGGATTTAAACGTAATGATGCTGGTCAGATTATTGTAAATGCAACAAGCGGATTACCAGAATTTACTTCAGGATTCGATGTGTTAGCAGGGAATTTTAATCCTGATTGGACTGCAGGTTTACAAAACACTTTTAGATATAAAGATTTCAGACTTAGCTTTTTAGTTGATTTCCGTATGGGAGGAAAAACTATTTCTTATTCTCAGGCAAGAATGGCTGGAGCAGGAGCAAGTGATATTACTTTAGCAGGTAGAGATGGTTTTGTGGTTAATGGTGTTAATGATAATGGAGATGGTACTTATTCTACAAATACAACTTCAATTACTGCTGAAAACTATTGGTCACAAGTGGCAAGTAGAGATCCAAAATCGGCGGAAGATTTTGTTTTTGACGCAACCAATATTAGATTAAGAGAATTAGTTTTAGGATATTCACTACCTTCTGAGTTTTTGAAAAAATCACCTTTTACTGCAGTAGATTTTTCAATTGTGGGTAGAAATTTATTCTTCTTCACTAATAAAGCAAAATACTTTGATCCTGAACAAGGAGTTAGCGTTGGAAATCTTCAAGGGATTGAATCTTATAATATTCCTACAACTAGAGACTTTGGATTTAACGTAAAATTCAATTTTTAAAAAATAAATTATGAAAAATAGTATAGTTAAAATTTTAGCAATAGCATTTTTGTTTCAGATAACAGGGTGTACAGGTGATTTCAATGAAGTGAATACAAACCCTAATACACTTACATCTGATCAGTTAGATGCTACAATGGCAGGTCCTTCATTTGCAAATGCTTTATATAAAGGTACTGGTAATGCTTCATGGAGTCTACCGGGGGATGATTATGGGACATATGGATTAGCTACAGCATTACATTCTATGATGTTTGCCCATTACATGGCTCCAGGTTGGGCCGCAGCAACAGATGCAAATGGTATAAATGATGGATGGAGAAGTAGAGGTTGGTTACGATTTTATACCATTGCTGTTCCTTCTTTGTTGAATACCTATAAAGCAACTACTGGAAATGCAGAAGCAACTGCAATTTTAGATATTTGGAAAGTATACATGTTTCATAGATTTACAGATGAATGGGGACCAGTGCCTTATTCTCAAGCTGGTATTGGTGGAAAATCAGTTGCTTATGATTCTCAGGAAGCTATGTATAATGACTTTTTCACTCTTTTAGATGCCGCTAATGTAACGTTAAATGCTTCATCAGAATCTACAGTTGGTGTTTTTAAAGATTATGATGCTATCTTTAGTGGAGATATTCAAAAATGGAGAAAATTTGGAAATTCTTTAAGATTACGCTTAGCATTAAGAATCTCTGATATAAATTCGTCTAAAGCAAAAACGGAAGCAGAAGCTGCTGTAGCAGCGGGTGTTATGACATCTAATAGTGATAGTGCGATTTATAAAGTAACACCAGATACATATAATAATTTTGTAGATATTATGAAATATTGGGGTTTTTATATGACCGCAGATATGGAAAGTATTCTTAAAGGTTATAATGATCCTAGAATGGCAGTATGGTTCAGTCCTGTTTCAGATAATACATCGACTTACAAAGGTCAATATGTAGGTTTACCTAATGGAATGGGATCTACTAATCCATGGCAGGCTAAAAATTTTAGTGGAACAAACCAATTAACTACATTTTCTGATAGTGAAACAAAAAACATAGAGGTTATGGTTGCTTCCGAGTCTAATTTTAACCGTGCTGAAGGTGTTTTAAAAGGTTGGAGTATGGGTGGTACTGCAAAATCATTTTATGAAGACGGAATTCGTTTATCTTTACAGCAATGGGGTATTACGGATGAAACTCAAATAAATACTTATATTGCAGGTATTACAACTGCTACAGTTCCTGCCTTTGGAAGCTTGTATACAGATTCAACTCCTCCGGTTGATGTTCCTGTTGCTTGGTCTGGTACTTTAGCAAATCAAAAGAAGCAAATTGCCGTTCAAAAATATCTTGGACTTTTCCCAGAATCATGGGAGGCTTGGTCTGACTTACGTAGAACAGATGCTAATATTTTGTATCCTTTATTAACTACTGAGGATCCAACAATCGGAAAGGGCGTGATGAAGCGTATTACTTATTTACCAAATGAGTATAGTACTAATGGGGATGAAGTTAACGCAGCTATACAATTGTTAGGAGGCCCAGATAAAGGGAATACGAAGCTTTGGTGGGATGTCAATTAAATAGTTAGAGATAGTAATTTAATCTCTAAAAAAAACTAATAAAAGGAGAGGGTGACTCTCCTTTTATTTTTTATGTTGTATAGTAATTAGTTTTTTAAATAAAATGATCCTAGAAATTTGTGCTTCATCTTACCAATCAGCAATTAATGCCCAAAATGCGGGTGCAGATCGTATTGAATTATGTTCGGAATTGGCTTTAGGAGGTATTACACCTTCTTATGGTCTTATTAAAAAGGTAATAGAAAATGTTACGATTCCTGTTCATGTTTTAATTCGCCTACGTAGTGGAAATTTTACCTATTCTGAGGATGAGTTCGAAATTATGAAAGCAGACATTGAAATGTGTAAATCCTTAGGATGTAAGGGTATCGTATCAGGTATTCTGAATAAGGATAAAACAATTGATAGTAGTAGAACTAAGGAGTTAATAGCGTTATCGCACCCTTTAAGCTTTACTTTTCATAGGGCTTTTGACTGGGTTGATGATTCGTTTGAAGCCCTTGAATTGTTAATGAATATGGGAGTTGATCGAATTTTAACATCAGGAAAATGTAGTACTGCTCAACAGGGAATCGAACTTCTTAAACAATTAGAAAATGTGTCCAAAAATAAATTAACTATTTTACCTGGCGGAGGTATTAATTCAGGGAATGTTTTGGAGTTTAAAGCAGCAGGATTTAAAGAAATTCATTGCTCTGCATCAACAATTGAATATGCTGATGGTGTTGGAGCTATCGCCATGAATAGTGTTTCTTTTTTTGACGAAAATATTATAGTCCATTCCGACTTCAATAAAATAAAAAATATTGTTGATTTATGTTAGTCTAAAAACATGCTTCAACAAAGAATAAAATTAAAAATATAAAAATGTAAATAATAAATTATGAGTAATACGACATCACTTCAGGAAACTAAGAACTCGACATTAATACCAATTCTAATAATTGCTGGTTTGTTTTTTATTTTTGGATTTGTTACTTGGATAAACGGGGCTTTGATTCCGTTTATGAAAACGATCAATGAACTTACTTCGGCGCAATCTTTATTAGTAGCCTCAGCTTCTTATATTTCTTTTGTAGTAATGGCTTTGCCTGCTTCTTATATTCTATCTAAAATTGGATATAAAAAAGGGATGTCTTTGGGATTATTTGTTATGGGGGTTGGTGCTTTAGTATTCATACCAGCCGCTGAGGCCAGAACGTATTGGATGTTTTTGACTGGTATTTTTATACAAGGTGCAGGAATGACATTATTACAAACAGCTTCTAATCCGTATATTACAATTTTGGGACCAATAGAAAGTGCGGCTAAGCGAATTTCTATTATGGGTATTGCCAATAAAGTAGCGGGTGCTTTAGGTTCTCTTATTTTTGGAGCATTATTGTTGTCGGGAATTGATGAAATTAAAGAAAAATTGGAGCTAGTAACAGCCCAAGAAAAAGCCGAATTATTAAATACAATGGCCGATAGTGTTGTGATGCCTTATGTGATTATGGCTTGCGTTTTATTTGTTTTAGGTTTGCTAATTAGAAAAGCACCTCTACCGGATGTAGAAGCTGAACCAATTCAAGAAACAGAAGAGGGGGCAACAACTAAAACGAGCATCTTCCAATTTCCACATTTATGGTTAGGTGTTTTAACGCTTTTTATGTATGTTGGAGTAGAAGTGATTGCAGGTGATACGATTATAGCCTATGGAATTGCACTTGGAATTCCAGTTGCGGATGCTAAATTTTTTACCACATTTACTTTGTTAGCGATGGTAGCAACCTATGCTTTAGGTGCATTTCTAATTCCTAAATACATTTCGCAAACATTTGCCTTAAAAGCGAGTGCAATCATTGGAATTGTTTTGTCATTTTGTATTGTTTTTTCTTCCGGTTTTACATCTGTTTTGTTTGTTGCTGCTTTAGGTATGGCTAATGCGCTAGTATGGCCCGCTGTTTGGCCATTAACTTTGAAAGGATTGGGACAATTTACAAAGACAGCTTCAGCATTATTAATTATGGCAATTTCGGGAGGGGCAATTATACCTCCTTTGTACGGAAATTTAGTTGATGCAAATAAGGCAGATTATTTGTCGCAAGGAATGACAGATACAATGGCAACTGCAATGGCTTCAACTAAAGGTTATTGGATATTATTACCTTGTTATTTGGTTATTTTATATTATGCTGTTGTAGGACATAAGTTAGGATTGAAGAAATAGTAAACAAATTTTAAAATATAAATTATAGTTTTTTATAACTAATAATTCAATGTTTTACTTTATATCTTATGAAGCATTTAAAATCAAAATATTTTCCCGTTATTTTCCTAATTTCAATGTGTTTTTCTTGTAGTTCTGTACTTAGAAAACCCAGTGTTGTTAATTTGGAGTCTGAATATATCGCAAATCCAGCTGTAACAGCCAATAGTCACGCAGCAACACTTGTAGAATTTTTGCCAAATCAAATCATGGCGGCATGGTTTGGAGGTAGTTATGAAGGGGCTAAGGATGTAGCAATATATGTTTCGAAATTAAACGATGGGATTTGGTCCACTCCTCAAATTACCGTTAAACCTCCGGTTATTAAAGGAGATACTTTAGCATGCTGGAATCCTGTTTTGTTCAAGAGTCACAAAACAAAAAAGTTATATCTTTTCTACAAAGTGGGCAAAAACCCTAGAGAATGGTTTGGTGCTATGATTACATCTACAGACAATGGAACGACTTGGTCTTCTCCCAATTATTTACCTGATGGATTTTTAGGTCCAATCAGAAATAAAGCAATAGAAGTAAGTCCTGGAATGATTTTATGTGGAAGCAGCACAGAGAGTGTGATCGACAATAAATGGAGAGCCCATATGGAAATCTATAACGAATTGACCGACACTTGGTCGAAAATTCAAATTCCAAATGATAAAGAATATGATATTATTCAGCCAACGATTTTAGTTCATTCAAAAAATAAAATACAATTGTTATTTAGGAGTAAGCATAATAAACTCATTACAAGTTGGTCTTACGACAAAGGTAAATCGTGGTCGAATGCAGAAATGATAAATGTAGTTAATTCTAATTCAGGTATCGACGCATTGCAATTGTCCTCTAAAGGATTTTTATTAGTTAATAATCCATTACCTCAAGGAAAAGACTGGTTTTATGGAAGAAATATTTTGGATGTAGAATATTCCAGTGATGGTTTAAAATGGGAAAAACTAATTGATCTTGAAAATCAAACGGAAGGGGAATTTAGTTATCCTGCCATAATTCAAACCAAAAATGCTCAAATTCATATTGTATATACCCACAACAGAAAATACATTAATTATGTGAATTTCAAATTAAAAAAATAATTGTTTACTGTCTAAAACTGTAATTATCAAAATCATAATGAAAAAATATTGTCTTGCTTTGGATTTAAAAAATGATCCCGACTTAATTCAAGAATACAAACAATTTCATCAAAATGTTTGGCCCGAAATCATTGAGAGTATTACCTCTTCTGGAATCAAAAATCTTGATATTTATTCTGTTCAGGACCGACTTTTTATGATTATTGAAGCAGAAGATTCTTTTTCATTTGAAGAAAAATCAAGATTGGATGCCAGCAATCCAAAAGTACAAGAATGGGAAGAGCTAATGTGGAAATTTCAAAAAGCCCTTCCAAGAGCTCAACCTGGTGAAAAATGGATGCTAATGGATAAAATTTTTGAGTTAAAATAATTTCTTCTCATTTATTAATTTTTAAACTTCGTAAAAGAAAATGTATGACATCATTAAAGAGAAAAGAATGGAATGGAAATCAGTATTATTTGTTACACTATTTTTTTGTTGTACAATTTATGCCCAAAATAAAAGTTTGGAGAAAAGATTTTATAAGCATGACAAATACTTGTCATCAGACAAATTGGAAGGACGCTTCCCAGGAACAAAAGGAAATAATGAGGCAGCAGCTTATATCAAGAAGTATTTTCAGAAGTATGATTTAAAAAGTTTCAATGGTAATTATTATCAGCCATTTAAAGTATTTGTAAAAGAGGGTATTAATAAAATGCCTTCGGATACTGTGCAAACACAAAATGTTGTAGGTTATATAGAAGGATCGGATAGCCAACTCAAAAATGAGTTTATTGTTATTGGAGCACATTATGACCATTGGGGATGGGGCGGAATAGGCTCAAGTAGTAAAAAGAAAGATACAGTGGCAATTCATAATGGTGCTGATGATAATGCTTCCGGAGTATCGGCTTTACTATGTATTTTGGAGAAAGTTTCTAAATTGAAAGTGAAGCCAAAACGAAGTATTATTTTCGTCTCTTTTAGTGGAGAAGAAGAAGGTTTAATTGGATCAAAATATTTTGTAAATCATTTGGCTGTTCCTAAAGAAGCCGTAAAAGTTATGCTCAATATGGATATGGTTGGTCGATTAAATGCCGAAAAGCAACTTTATATGGGTGGCGCAGGAACCTTTCCAGAAGGAGTAGTATTAATGAAAAAATTAGGTGAAAAGAGTGGATTAAATCCAGTAGTTAATGCCGGAGATGTTGGAGGTTCTGATCATGTTGCTTTTTATAAAGCTGGGATTTCGGCTGTTGGATTTCATACTGGAGGTCATCCACAATATCACACTCCTGAAGACGATATTGATTTAATTAATTTTAAAGGTGGTGCTCTGATATCAAAGTATATTTACAATGCTTTGATTACTATCGCTAATTATTCTCAGCCTTTGTATTTTATCAATCAGGATAAAAAGTAATTAACTAACTATGTGATTTTTTGTATTGCATAGGGGAAACTCCAATTTGTTTTTTAAACATTCTCGAAAAATAATAAGGATCTTCAAAACCAACTTCTTTACAGATTTCTTTTATACTCAAATTTGTAAAATAAAGATATTCACAAGCTTTCTGAATTTTTAATCTAATGAAATACTGAATAGGTGAATATCCTGTTTTTATTTTAAAAAGTTCGGAATATCTGGATACTGAATACAATGCCTGATTTGCAAATGTTTCAATTGTTAGGGTTTGATTTAAATTAGATTTCATGTAGGAAATGGATGTGCTAATTTTGTCGGTAATTGTATTTTCCGAAATTGCAGCATAGGATAGGAAACTCAAAAAAGTCATGAGTTTTAAATGTGCTAATTCAATTTTTTCATCTATTAAATCGTTTTCTAAAATTATAATTATTTCTTTTAGAAGATCCAGTTTGCTTTCATCGTATGCAATAATCACTGATTTTTTTTGAAATTGGGTAAAACGTTCATAAAAAGTAGCAGCATAATTACCTGAGAAATGAACCCAATAAATACTCCAGGGATCTTTTAGCGAACTCCCATATTTATGCGCTGTATTTTTTGGGATAATAAAGCCACTATTAGGTGTAAGTATTGTTGTTTGACCATTCATTTTAATCCAGCCTTCTCCCTTTAAACAATATAAAAGTATATATTCACCAATACCATTCTTTCGGGATCTATTGTGGTGTTTTGCATTGGGAAAGTAACCAATCGCATCAGTAAATAGATTTTGGTAAAAGGGGTGGTTGCTAATTTTTCCTTTTTGTTCCGGTGAAAGTACAACCATTTGTTGTCCTAAAAAGCCATCTTTTATTTTTCGATTCGGCAGATTGTTCATTATAATCTTTGTTTATTCCTGTAAACTGTAAAATGGTCGTAAGATAATCTATTTTATTCAATATTTTCTCCATTTATTAATGGCTTTGTAAATGTATTTTTGTTGAAGTGCTAATTCAATATAAATGTAGTTTTTATGACAAGTCAGAATAATAAGTTTAATAATTCCTATTTGTTGGCAATTTCTATGGTTTCTGCTATGGGAGGATTGCTTTTTGGATACGACTGGGTGGTAATAGGAGGAGCAAAACCATTTTATGAACGCTTTTTTGATATCACTACATCGGCTAATTTACAAGCTTGGGCTATGAGTTCGGCATTGATAGGTTGTATTCTTGGAGCAGTTGTATCGGGAGTAATTAGTGATAAGGTTGGTCGAAAATATCCTCTTTTGTTAGCTGCGTTATTGTTTACGATTTCTGCATTTGGAACTGGAATAGCTGATACGTACAATGTGTTTATTGTGTATCGCATTATTGGTGGCTTAGGGATTGGATTGGCTTCAGCACTTTCACCAATGTATATTGCAGAAGTTTCCCCATCAAAATACAGAGGACGTTTGGTTTCATTGAATCAGATGACTATTGTAATTGGGATTTTGGCAGCCCAAATTGTTAATATTCTTATTGCCGAAGAAGTTCCGGTAAATGCAACGGATTCTTTTATCAGAGCTTCTTGGAATGGTACCATCGGATGGAGATGGATGTTTTGGGCTGAAGTGTTTCCTGCCTTAGCGTTTTTTATATTCATCTTTTTTGTGCCCGAAAGTCCTCGTTGGTTAATTAAAGCTGGTCAACCTGAAAAAGCGATACCTACTTTGAGAAAAATAGGAGGAGACGTCTATGCTCAGGAAGAAATGAAAAGTATTCAAACGACTATTCATAATGTTGCAGAAAAAGTGGATTTTAAGTTGTTAACTTACTCGAAATATCGGAAAGTATTGATTATTGGTGTTGTTTTGGCAGTATTTCAGCAATGGTGTGGTATTAATACCGTTTTTAATTATGCTGATGAAATATTTACTGCTGCAGGATATGGAGTGAGTGATACTCTTTTTAATATTGTGATTACCGGAAGTGTCAATTTAATTTTTACACTTGTGGCTATGTTCACTGTTGATAAATGGGGAAGAAAAAAACTGATGGTATTTGGGGCAATCGGACTCGCAATTGTTTATATTTTTCTTGGTAGTGTTTTTTATTTTGAATTAAAAGGTTTAGCCGTTTTATCATTAGTTGTTTCGGGCATAGGAATATATGCGATGTCATTAGCTCCAATAACCTGGGTGATTCTTTCTGAAATTTTTCCTAACCAAATTCGAGGCACGGCAATGGCATTAGCAACTTTTGTTCTTTGGATTGCCTGTTTTATTCTGACCTACACTTTTCCATTATTAAATAAAGGATTAGGTGCTGCTGGTACTTTTTGGGTGTACGCGGTAATCTGTTTATTTGGTTTGCTATTTATTTGTAAGAACTTACCAGAAACTAAAGGGAAAAGTTTGGAGGAAATTGAGAATGAATTAGTGAAGTAATTTCTATATCTAATTAAAATTAAAAAATAGTAGTGATGAGTGTAAAAGCTTGGCAAGAAGAGGTTATTATACCCACTTATGAAATTGGAAAGGCAGAAAAAAATCCTATTTTTCTTGAAAAGAGAGTGTATCAGGGCAGTAGCGGAGTGGTATATCCCTATCCGGTAGTAGAAAAAATTGAAGATGAAAAATCAGATAAAAGCTATCAGGCGGTTTATTTGGAAAATGAATATATAAAAGTGATGATTTTACCTGAGCTGGGTGGTCGTGTGCAAATGGCTTATGATAAAATCAAACAACGTCATTTTATTTATTACAATCAGGTGATTAAGCCAGCTTTGGTAGGATTAACAGGACCATGGATTTCGGGAGGAATCGAATTCAACTGGCCACAGCATCATCGTCCGAGTACTTTTTTACCGGTAGATCATACGATTGAAAACAATGCCGATGGGAGTATTACTGTTTGGGTGAGTGAAAACGAAAAAATGTTTCATCAAAAAGGTATGGCTGGATTTACTTTGCATCCGGGTAAAGCCTATTTAGAAATAAAAGGAAAATTGTATAACCCAACTCCTTTTCCGCAAACCTTTTTATGGTGGGCAAATCCTGCAGTAGCGGTAAATGAACATTATCAATCGGTTTTTCCACCTGATGTCCATGCCGTTTTTGATCATGGTAAAAGAGATGTGTCTACATTTCCAATTGCAACGGGCACTTATTATAAAGTAGATTATTCGGCCGGAGTTGATATTTCTAATTATAAAAATATTCCTGTCCCAACTTCTTATATGGCCATTAACTCTGAATTTAATTTTGTGGGAGGTTATGAAAATGATACGCGGGCAGGAGTACTTCATGTAGCCAATCATCATATTTCGCCGGGAAAAAAACAATGGACTTGGGGGAATGGTGATTTTGGAAAAGCTTGGGATCGAAATTTAACCGATGATGATGGTCCTTACATTGAATTAATGGCTGGTGTTTATACTGATAATCAACCTGATTTTAGTTGGATGCAACCTTATGAAGAAAAAACATTTACCCAATACTTTCTACCTTATCGTGAATTAGGTATAGTGAAGAATGCTTCTCAGGATATTTTGATGAATATTGATAAAGATGGAGAAAAGGCAATTGTTAAGATTTTTGCAACCTCATTACAGAAAAAAGCAAAGATAGTCCTTGAAGGATTTTTTGAAGAAACTTTGGATTTAAGTCCAGCGCATGTTTTTGAACGTGAAATTTCAGTTGGAAATGTTGCTCTGATTGATTTAAAATTAACTGTATATGCCGAAAACGGTCGGGAATTATTGAGTATTAAAGCAGAAGAACAAGAAGGAAAGAAAACTCCTGAAGCGGCAAAAGCGGCTTTTACTCCCGAAGAAACGCCTACATGTGAACAATTGTATCTTACCGGATTGCACTTAGAGCAATACCGTCATGCCACTTATGTAGCAACAGATTATTATTTAGAAGCTTTAAAAAGAGATCCTTTGGATGTTCGTAATAATAATGCTATGGGACTTTGGTTGCTTCGAAGAGGGAAATTTGCGGAAGCGGAAAAGTATTTCAAAGAAGCCATTAAAACCCAATTGCAACGTAATCCAAATCCTTATGATGGTGAACCACATTACAATTTGGGATTGGCTTTACAATATCAAGGAAAAAATAAAGAAGCTTATGATGCTTTTTATAAATCTTGTTGGAATGCAGCCATGCAGGATGCGGGTTATTTTGGTTGTTCACAACTTTCAGCTTTGAATCATAATTTTAAGGAAGCCTTGTATGAGATTGATAAATCATTAATCCGAAATTGGCACAATCAAAAAGCCCGAACTTTAAAATCAGCACTTTTACGTAAATTGGGCAGAGAAAATGAAGCTTTGGAATTAATTAAAGATACTTTGAAAATTGATTTGTTCAATTTTGGATGTCGTTTTGAAGAATATTTAATTACCCAAAATAAGTCCGTTTTAGATGAAATGCATGTAGTAATGCGTATTGAAATCCACAATTACGAGGTGGTTGCACTGGATTATATAGCATCAGGAATGTATGATGAAGCTGTATTTTTATTAGAAGAAGGAATTCAAGTTTGTACAACTTCACCTATGACTTATTACTATATGGCTTGGGCATTAAATTTAGCAGGAAAAGAGAGTTTGTTTGTCTTTGAAAAAGCAGCCAATCATGCACCGGAATTTTGTTTTCCGAATCGTTTGGAAGCAATTTTAGCTTTAGAAATTGCTCAAAATGTAAATCCAAAAGATGCTAAAGCCCCTTACTATTTGGGGAATTTATGGTTCGACAAACGTCAATATAGTGAAGCAATTGTTTGTTGGGAAAAATCGGTTGGTATAGATGATACTTTTGCTACAGTGCACCGTAATTTAGCTTTAGGATATTTCAATAAATTGCAGCAGGAAGAAAAAGCACTCGCTTCATTAGAAAAAGCATTTTCATTAGATACTTCAGATGCTCGTATTTTGATGGAATTGGATCAATTGTATAAGCGTTTATGCAAACCATTTGAAGAGCGATTAGCATTTCTGGAAAAACATTTAGATTTGGTGTTGCAACGTGATGATGTGTATTTGGAATATGCAACTTTAAATAATCAATTAGGAAATTTTGTAAAAGCAATAGAATTAATAAATAATCGAATTTTCCATCCGTGGGAAGGAGGAGAAGGAAAAGTACCCACACAATATCAAATTGCCAGAGTAGAATTAGCAAAACAATTTATAGTTAAAACGGAATACCAACAAGCTATAACATTGTTAGAAGAATGTTTGGAATATCCGCATAATTTAGGTGAAGGTAAATTGTCAGGAGCACAGGAAAATGATTTTCATTATTGGTTGGGATGCGCTTATGATGGTTTAGGGCAAACGGATAAAGCGCAATATTATTGGGAATTAGCCAAAGATGGAAATTCAGAACCGGCTGCTGCCATTTTTTATAATGATCAAAAACCGGATAAAATATTTTATCAGGGATTGGCTCTACTTAAATTAGGGCGAGAAGTAGAAGCGCAGCAAAGATTTAATGCTTTAATTTCTTTTGGGAATGAGCATTTGGATGAAATTATTAAATTGGATTATTTCGCTGTTTCCTTACCTGATTTATTAATTTGGGAAGATGATTTAACCTTTAGAAATAGGATTCATTGCCATTATATGCTTGGGTTGGGGTATTTAGGTTTACATGAGTTTAATTTAGCAGAATTTCATTTGCAACAAGCTCAAAAAATGGACATCAACCATCAGGGAGTACAGCTCCATTTAACAATGATATCATTGTTGTTGAAGTATTTTTTGATTTAGAATAAAGGTTTAATTATAATATCTTAAGTCATTGAAAAGTAGTAAATTATATTTTTTTGTATTGTTTTTTTGTTCGATAAATTTTATCGCTCAAAATCAATATTCTATTGATGTCACTAAAGTGAAAACGAATGTTTTGAGAGGACATTTGGATTTAGGTGGAACGAATAAAAATGGCGATAAAATTGAGGTGAACAGTTTTTATCTCGAGAGAAATGGTAAACCTTTTATTCCGGTAATAGGTGAATTTCATTATAGCAGGTTCCCAAATCAATATTGGGAAGAGCAGCTGAAAAAAATGAAAGCTGGAGGAATTACAGTTGTGGCAACTTATGTTTTTTGGAATTTACACGAATTCAAAGAAGGTAAATTTAATTGGAAAGAGGATTTGGATGTTCGAAAGTTCACCGAATTGTGTGCTAAAAATGGGCTACAGGTTTTGATGCGAATTGGACCTTTTGCTCATGGTGAAATGCGAAACGGAGGCTTACCCGATTGGTTATACGGCCGACCAATTGATGTGAGAAGTAACGACCCGATGTATTTGTTTTATGTCAATCGTTTTTATCAGGAAATTGGAAATCAATTACAGGGTTTAATGTTTAAAGATGGAGGACCCATTGTAGGTGTTCAAATTGAGAACGAATACCAGCATTCGTCTGCGCCTTGGGGATTTACGTATGCAGATGCGCCAAAGGAAAGAACCGCAGCGCGTAGAGATCGTAAAATTGTACAAGATGGTGTGGGCATTAATTCAGAAGGAAATGAATTTGCTAATGTGGGTAAAGACCATATGAAAACCCTGAAAGAATTGGCTATAAAAGCAGGTCTGATAACACCTATTTATACGGCTACTGGTTGGGGATTTGCTACTATTATCGAAAAGGGTTGTATTCCTGTAATGGCAGGTTATGCCTATCCATTTTGGACGTCAGGAAATAAAGCTTCCGAATTTTATTTGTTTAAAGATATTCGACAAAAACCGGATTATGCACCAGTAAGTTACGATGTTAATTTATACCCTTCTATGGCTGCCGAATTAGGAACCGGTATGGCAGTAACCTATTCACGCAGACCAAGAGTACTTGGCGAAAGTTTTTTGCCATTAATGGTTCGAACAGTGGGTAGTGGAACTAATGGTCTTGGTTTTTATATGTATCATGGTGGAACTACGCCTTCTGTTGGAAATTATTTTATGTCAGAAGGTGCAGGACTTAATAATAAATCCTATGATTATCAGGCGCCAATTGGTGAATTTGGGAATGTGAGTTTAGGTTACTATTCCTTGAAATTGATGAACTATTTTCTACAATCATTTGGTGATGATTTGACTCCCTTATATCCTGTTTTACCCGGAACGAATAATAAAATTAAGCCTGAAGATACCCAAACCTTACGCTATTCGGTAAGGACAGATGGAAACAAAGGATATGTTTTTATGCATAATTTTCAGGACCATGTAGAAATGCATGATTTGAAAGATTTAAGTATTAATATTACTTCTCAAAGAGGAACGATTCGATTTCCTGAAACCGGAACTTTTAGCTTAAAAGCAGGAGCTTCTGCTATTTTTCCTTTTAATGTGAATTATGATGGGATTTTAATACAAAAGGCGACAGTGCAGCCTTTTTATCGCTTTACGAATAACAATAAAAAATACAATGTTTTTATTACCAAAGAAGGGATTGCACCCGAAATGTATATTGAAGGAAAAGTGAAAGTGAATGGTACTGGAATTAAAGCTTTAAATAAAAACGGAAACACTATAATTGTTTGCGAATTCAATACAAGGAGTGAATTTCAAATTAATGGAATTTCGTTTTTAATACTATCTGAAAATGAAGCCAAAAACGCTTATTTAGTAGGGAAGCCAAATGCTGAGCGATTGATTATTAGTTCTGCATTGGTTTTAAATGATGATTCAGGAGTTAGTTTGCTTAGTAATAATCAGGAAAAAATAGATGTAATTGTATATCCTGCTACTGCGGCTTTAAAGTCTAATAAAGGAACTGTAACTCAATTGAAATCTAAATACAAAAATAGTAGTTCTTGGATGGTAAGCATTCCAAAAATCAACCCTAAAATACAGTTAGTGCAAACCGATGACAGTCATTTTGTTTTAAAATCAGGAAGTTTGGATTTATCCAATGTTAATGATGTTTTTATTCAATTTGATTATCGTGGCGATCGTGGAATTTGTATGATGGATGGAGAGTTACAAACTGACAACCTTTATACAAGTAAACCGTGGACAATAGGTCTAAAAAGATACCAAGAAGCTTTAAAATCTTCTGATATGTATTTTTATTTTATGCCAATGCAAAAAGATGCTCCTTATTTGAGCTATTTAGATAAAAATGTTCTACCAGATTTTAGTACACAAAAAAGTTTTCTGGAAATAAAGCAACCACAAATTACAGTGGAATATAAAATTAGTGTTGAATTAAAGGATTAGTGGTTTTATAATTAAAATGTAATCTTTGTAACTACAAAAAACAACCACCACATGTTTAAAAATTATTTTTATTTAAGTCTATTTTTACTGATTATCTTCAGTTTTAAGAGTTATGCTCAGGAAAAGGTAATTAGCTTAAAAGGCGATTGGCAATTTCAAATTGACCGAAACGACGAAGGTATTCGTCAAAAATGGTTCAATCAAAATCTTAGCGATAAAATTCATTTGCCGGGTTCTATGGCCGAATTTTTAAAAGGAGATGAAATTACCTTAAAGACTAAATGGACAGGTTCTATTTACGATAGTTCATTTTACTTTCGTCCCAGTTTAAAAAAATACCGCGAACCTGGAAATATACACATTCCGTTTTGGTTAACACCTGCTCGTCATTATGTGGGCGCTGCTTGGTATCAAAAAGAAGTGACTATTCCTGAAAATTGGAAAGGAAAGCGCATTGTACTGCATCTTGAAAGAGCGCATATCGAAACCAGAGTATGGGTGAATGATAAAGAAGTAGGATTGCAAAATTCTTTGGTAGCACCGCATGACTACGATTTAACAGCTTTTTTAGCTCCCGGAAAACAACGCATCAGTATTCGTATTGATAATAGTTTGAAGAAAATTAATGTCGGGCCTGATTCCCATAGTGTCACTGACCATACACAGGGTAACTGGAATGGAATCATTGGAACTATTAATTTGCAAGCTTATGATTTGATATACTTTGATGATGTTCAGGTGTATCCGGATTTGAGAAGTAAAAAGGCAATCGTAAAAATTGCTGTCACCAATAATAGTTCTAAAAATTTTAAAGGGGCAATTATACTTTATGCCCATAGTTTCAACAGCAATGTTTCTGATGAAACGAAAGAGATTTCGACTAAATTCGCTGTAGCTAAAAATTCAACAAATACTATTTCAGTTGAATTACCTTTTGGAGATGGAATGTTAACCTGGGACGAATTTCATCCCGCATTGTATAATCTTACAGTTAAATTGTTTTCAAAGGAGCTTACAGTATGGAAATCAGTTGATTTTGGGATGCGTGAGTTTAAAATTGAGGGAAACCATTTTATGATTAATGGAGTACCTGTGGTACTTAGAGGAACAGTGCATAATTGTGAATTTCCATTAACGGGTTATCCGGCTACTACTGTGTCTGAATGGGAAGTGACTTTCAAAAAAATCAAATCCTATGGATTGAATCATGTGCGTTTTCATTCCTGGTGTCCTCCTGAAGAAGCTTTTATTGCAGCGGATAAAGTAGGTTTGTTTTTGCAGCCGGAAGCTCCAAGCTGGCCTAATCACGGCGTAAAAATTGGTTTAGGACAGCCGGTTGATCAATTTTTATATGATGAATCTCAAAGAATGACTAAGCAATATGGCAATTATGCTTCGTTTACGATGTTGTCAGCAGGAAATGAACCTGCG